>CAJMNP010000217.1 GCA_905214895.1 uncultured bacterium
CCGCACTCGCCGCCGGGGCAGACGCCATCTACTGCGGCATGGGCAGCTTCAACGCCCGCCGCAAGGCCACCAACTTTACCGACGCGGCCTTTGAGCAAGCCTGCCGCGCCGCGCATCTAGCCGGGTCGCGCGTCTACGTCACGGTCAACATCGTCATCAAGCAGTCCGAGATGGGCGATGCGTTGCAACTCATCCACCGCTGCTCCACGTTGGGCGCCGACGCCTTTATCATCCAGGACTGGGGCTTGTTCTTTGAGGTCAAGCGCACCATGCCCGGCATCGAGACACATATCTCGACCCAAGCGAACATCCACGATGACCGTGGGACCATCTGGTGCCGCGAGCAGGGCGCTGGCCGCGTGACCCTCTCGCGCGAGCTTTCCATCGACGAGATTGCCGCCATTCACAATGCCGCGCCCGACGTTGACCTGGAGGTCTTTAGCCACGGTGCCATCTGCTTTTGCTACTCGGGCCTGTGCCTGCTGTCGAGCTTTGCCATGGCGGGCCGCTCGGCCAACCGCGGCATGTGCGCTCAGCCCTGTCGCCTGCCTTACGAGCTGATCGACGAGAACGGCCGCGCGCTCTCCCCTGCCGGACGCGAGCGCGCTCTATGCCCGCGCGACACCAACACTTCGCAGCTCGTTCGCCGTCTGTATGACGCCGGCGCCGCATCGCTCAAGCTCGAGGGCCGCATGAAGGCGCCCGATTACGTGTACTCCATCGTCGATGTGTACCGTCATCAGATTGATGACATGCTGGCCGGGGTCGCCGTTGCCAAGGACGAGGACGCCGCCCGCCAGCGCCAGCTCAAGCGCTGCTTCAACCGCGACTTTACACACGCCTATCAGGACGGCACCTCGGGCGACGAGATGATGAGCTACGAGCGCTCCAACAACCGCGGCCAGATCGTGGGCACGGTGCTGGGCAGTCGTCTGGCCAACCGCGACGTGCGCGGGCTCAAGCCCGACGACCGTCGTCGCCGCGCCGCCATCGCCCGCATTGAGTTGTTTGAGCCCGTGGGCAAGGGCGACTTGTTGGAACTTCGCCACGACGATGAGTTCGACCAGTTCCTAACCACTATCGCTACCGATGATGCCGCCGCCGGTGACATCATCGAGTGCCGCGTGCCCCGCAGCATGCCCGAGGGCTGCCGCGTGCGCGTTATCCGCAGCCAGCGCGCCATCGACGCCGCCGGCGCCGCGCTCAAGCGCGACGTGCTTCGCCGCCGTGCCGTGGATGTTACCGTCGTAGCGCGTCTGGGCGAACCGTTTGCCGTAACGCTTACTTGCTGTGACGACCCATCGCTTACGGCCACGGCCACGGGCTTTACCGTCGAGGCCGCCAAGACCCGTGCGGTCGAGGTGTCCGATCTGGTTGAGCATGTGGGCCGCATGGGTTCCTCGCCCTTTGAGGCAGCGAGCTTTGATGTGACGCTCGATGAGGGCTGCGGCATGGGCTTCTCCGCTGTGCACAAGGTACGCACCGCCGCTTGCAAGGCGCTGGAAGAGGCCATTCTGGCACCGTACGCGGAGCGCGCGACAACAATCGAGTTGCCGGTGCTCGACAAATGTTCGCGCCCCATGCCCGAGCACTACCGCGACGAGCCGCAGATCTGCGCCACTGTCACCTCGCTCGAGGCCGCCGAGGCAGCTCGCGCCGAGGGCGCCGCGCGCATCTACATGACCACCGATGCGCTCGAGGCTGTCGGACTCTCCCCTGCCGATGTATTTGAGCAGGGTATCGTGCCCGTGCTCGACGAGGTCTGCCGCGCCGTTGACCACGAGCGCGTCGATCCCTGGATCAATGCCGGAGCCACCGTCGCCGTCGGCAATATCTCCGAGCTTGCCCTGGCCGCCCAGGTTGGCGCCACGGCCGAGATTCGCTCTTGCCTGCCGGTTCATAACACGCCCTGCATGGAAGCGCTTGCCGAGCGCGGAGCCGGTGCGTTTTGGTTCTCGCCCGAGATCACGCTCGACGAGATTGTCTCGCTCGGCGCCGCCGCGCCCGC
>CAJMNP010000218.1 GCA_905214895.1 uncultured bacterium
GCCGCGAGCAACCACCGCTACGACACGGCCGACTACACCAAGATCGACCCGATCCTGGGCACCGAGCAGGACTTTACCGAGCTGTGCCAGGCAGCCGAGAAGCTGGGCATCTCCATCATACTGGACGGCGTCTTTAACCATACGGGCGACGACTCGATCTATTTCAACCGCTACGGCAACTACCCCGGCGTGGGCGCCTGGCAGAGCGAGGATTCGCCGTGGCGCGATGCGTTTTATTTCCACGAGGACGGCTCGTACGACTGCTGGTGGGGCGTGGGCAACATGCCCGCCATCAATGAGAGCTCCGAGCTGGTACGCGAGCGGCTCCTGGGCAAGGACGGCGTGATCAGCAAATGGCTGCGCGCTGGCGCCCATGGCTGGCGTCTGGACGTAGCTGACGAGCTTTCCGACGACTTCCTGGCCGAGATCAAGAAGGCCGTACTTGCCGAAAAGCCTGACGCACTGTTGCTCGGCGAAGTCTGGGAAGACGCCTCCAACAAGATTAGCTATGGCCATCTGCGTCGTTACCTGCAGGGCTCCGAGCTGGACTCTGCTATGGATTACCCCTTCCGCGACATGGTCATCGGCTTTTTGATGGGCTACAAGAACGCCTACGAGGCAGCCGAGGATATCGAAACCCTGCGCGAGAACTACCCGAGCGAGGCATTGTCCTGCGCGCTCAATCTGCTTTCGAGCCACGACCGCCCGCGTATCATCTCGGTGCTCGGCGGCGGCCCTGACGAGTCGCAGCTGCCCGAGTGCGAGCGCAGCAAGTGGCGACTGGACGAGAACTCGATGGGCCTGGCCAAGAGCCGTTTTTGGCTTGCAACGCTCATGCAGATGACCTTCCCCGGCGTGCCTTCGATCTACTACGGCGACGAATACGGCCTGGAGGGCCTTACCGATCCGGGCAACCGCCGCACCCTGCCGACCAAGGACCAACTGCACGACTTCGATACTCTGGCTATTGTCAAGAACGCCTCTGCCGTACGCCGTGCACTGCCATTTATGATCGACGGCGAGATCAAGGCCTTCGCGCTCAACGACGAGGTGCTGGCATATAACCGCACGGGCAAGAATGGCGAGTCCGCGACGGTTATCATCAACCGCAGCCTGCGCAATTCGCACCGCGTGACGATTCCGGCGCTCGGCGAATGCGCGAGTGACGTGATCAGCGGCCACGAGTGCGAAATCCACAACGGTACCGTCACACTCGATCTGTATCCGCTGGGCTCGTCGATCATCTATCACCACGCCGAGCAGCGTCTGCAAGAGCCGCTCGATCACGGCGCGGGCGTCGTGTGCCATATCACCTCGGTGCCCACCGACGACGGCAAGCCCGGCACGATCGGCGCACCCACGCGTCGCTTTATCGACCATCTGGCCGCCATGGGCATGCGCTACTGGCAGGTCCTGCCCGTTAACCCGACGGACTTCTTCCGCTCCCCTTACGCCGGGCCTTCGGCCTTTGCAGGCAACATCGACCTACTGCCCGAAAGCCAAGAGGAGCTGGCGGCCGACTTTGAGACTTGGAAGGCCCGCGGCGGCGAGGATGCAGACCCGCTCTACACGGCGTTTAAGCATCGCAACGCCGATTGGCTCGAGAAGTACTGCGTCTACATGGCCGTCAAGAAGTACTTTGAAGGCGAATCGCGTCACGATTGGCCGGCAGATGTCGCGCGCTACAACGAGTATCTGATCGATGACAAGCGTTTCCACGACGAGGCCGAACTGCAGGCGTACATGCAGTACCGCTTTGACCTGGCCTGGTGCGAGCTCATGAACTATGCGCACAAGAAGGGCATCGAGGTCATCGGCGACATTCCCATGTACGTTTCGGACGATTCGGCCGACGCATGGAGCGAGCCCGAGAACTTCTGGCTTTCCGATACCGGCAAGGCGATTGAGATTTCTGGCGCGCCGCCCGACAATTTTGCGCCCGAGGGCCAGGTGTGGGGCAACCCGACGTTCCGCTGGGACCACATGAAGCAGAACGGCTATA
>CAJMNP010000219.1 GCA_905214895.1 uncultured bacterium
CTGGGCAGCATCTCGGCGCTGGCAAGCGACCTGGACTGCGGCACCCTCACGCTCATCGACATCGTCAACGAGCTCAAGAAGCCCGGCCGCGACCCGCGCGACGACGCGCCCGAGGTGGTCTTTAGCCGCTCGGCGCTTTCCATCGACGACCTGGAGCCCGGCATGGAGCTCAAGGGCACGGTGCGCAACGTTGTGGACTTTGGCGCCTTCGTCGACGTGGGCGTGCACCAGGACGGCCTCGTGCACATCTCCAAGCTCGCCAACCGCTTCGTCAAGCACCCGAGCGACGTGGTACGCGTCGGCGACACGGTAAAGGTGTGGGTCGAGAAGGTTGATCGCGATCGCAAAAAGATTTCGCTCACCATGGTGCGGGGCAAATAAGCCGCTGCAGGCGCTCGGCGGGCCCCATTCCGCCGAGCGCCTCTCCTTCTAAAACGATTTGGCGATATCCCGAAGTGCGAGACGCCGTTTCCGCTAATCATCACCTGCAATTTTTGAGATATTCGGCCTCGCTGGGCCGCGATAACACTTCTTCAAAGTGCAAGCTCAACAAATAGGCATCAGATATTCCACAAACGTCCCATATCTGCACCCGCAGAGGTGCGGTACGGGACGTTTTTCAGCCATATTGGCAATCTTGACGGCACTCTGAGGCCGAATATCTCGATTTCTGTTGGTGGGACACTTATGGGCACGAGCCGCAAAGACCTCGTTTGCCCGGTAGAGCTGTTCAACCACGTCAAGCATGAGATCTTGCATGCGCGGAACAAAGGATAATCGAAGGGTCTTGGGCGACTTGCGCGTCGCCCCGAACACATAGCCGGCAGGGTCCTTTGCCTTGGCGATGACTGCCAACTCGGGGCCGGATCGTTTTCGATACTTGATAGATATGGATTAGAAGATCATTAGATTACAGGTTGATCCATAATGCGGAACCGCGTTGTCCACGCGATGCCGTCGGAGCCCACGCCGCCGTCCGAGGTGACGCCGGCCGCGTAACACGAATCGTCATCCGGCGAACGAAGCCGCCAGTGGCACGCGGCGTTGCCATCCGAGCCCAGCCCCATTACTGCCCGAGACAGTTGGCGGGGTAGCACTGTCGACCCCCATCGGAATAAAGGTAGCGATTCAGCTCAGGACCTACCGACGGGTTCGTGTCGGCAGCCCCGGCCTTTCCTTTGCCTAGCGCGACCCTCGCGAAGCGCGTGAGCGATAGGGAAAGGAAAGGCCGGGGCGAACAACCCGCGATGTAGTCAGCGTTCGCGTTACGGCAGGATATGGAAACCGAGCGAGGCGATATCCTTGGCAAAGCCGCGCACGGTGTCGAGCGAGACCTCGTACGGGTCGCGGCCGATGTTCTTGCGCTTGGCCAGGATGCTGTTGGGCACCGTAATGATCTGGCAACCGCAGGCTTCGGCCTGGTAAATGTTGATGAGCTCGCGCGTGGATGCCCATAGGACCTCGCAGTTGGGCTTGGCGGCGGCCTTCTTGACCGACTCCGTCATAAACGGAATGGGATCGACGCCGGTGTCGGCGATGCGGCCGGCAAAGAGCGAGATGATGGACGGCGTCTCGGCGTCAACGGCCTCGACCATCTCGTCGACCTGCGTAGGCGTAAAGATGGTGGTGACGTTGACCTTGATGCCGTCGGCCGAAAGCTTGCGGACCAGCTCGGCGGTGGACTCGCCCTTGGTGGTCACGCACGGAATCTTGACGTAGACGTTCTCGGCCCAGGTAGCGATCTCGCGGGCCTCGACCTCCATGGTCTCGACGTCGTCGGCAAAGACCTCAAACGACACGGACACATCGGTGATGTGGGCCAGGACCTCCTTGGCAAACGCGCGGTAATCCGTCACGCCGCCCTTCTTCATAAGGGACGGGTTGGTCGTGAAACCCTGAACGTTGCCGTTCTCGTACATGTCGAGCATGCCCTCGAGGTTTGCACCGTCAGCGAACACCTTGATTGCCATCTGCCTGATTCCTTTCG
>CAJMNP010000220.1 GCA_905214895.1 uncultured bacterium
GCCACGTGGTAGTTATTGTACGTTACCGGCGCACCCCCGTCCCACAAAAAACGAGGGAAGGCGCGCGTCCTTCCCTCGTTGCGGGCAATATGTAGTCGCTTGCCTACATCAGGCGCAGGCTGACGTCCTTGAGCTGGGCGCCGGAAACGGCACTCGGAGCACCCGACATGAGGTCGGAGCCGCTGGCCGTCTTGGGGAACGCCATGACGTCGCGGATGGAGTCGGAACCGGTGAGCAGCATGCACACGCGGTCCAGACCCAGAGCGAAACCGCCCATCGGGGGCGCACCAAACTTGAGGGCCTCCATGAGGAAGCCAAACTGCGACTCGGCGCGCTCCTCGGTAAAGCCCAGGAGCTTGAGCATGGACATCTGCATCTCGGCGTTGTGGATACGCATACCGCCGCCGCCGGCCTCAAAGCCGTCCATGACAAAGTCGTAGGTGCACGAACCGGCTGCCAACGGATCGGCCTCGATCTTGGCGATGTCGGTCTCGGTCGGCAGGGTGAAGGGCTGGTGCTCGGCTGCATAGGCCTTGCGATCCTCGTCCCAGTGGAACAGCGGGAAGTTGACGACCCACAGGAAGTCGTGGCCCTCGCGCTTGATCTCGAGCGCGTTGGCCATGTGGGAACGCATGCCGCCCAGGATCTCGTCGGAGAGCAGGCGCGGGCCGGCGGCAAACATCACAAGGTCGCCGGGCTCGACGTCCATGCGCTCGCGCAGAGCAGCCATCTCCTCGTCCGAGAAGAACTTGACGATGGGGCTGTTGATGGAGCCGTCCTCGCGGAAAGCGATCCAGGCCAGGCCCTTGGCGCCAAACGTGGAGGCCACGCCGGCGAGCTTATCGATCTTGGCACGTGCCCAGGCACCGGCGCCC
This sequence comes from uncultured bacterium, assembly GCA_905214895.1. The sequence goes on from CAJMNP010000220.1 coordinate 876, forward strand.
TTGGCGTTGATGGCCTTGACGACAGAGCCCTCCTCGTTTGCAGCAGTCGCAAAGACCTTGAACTTGGAGTTGGCAAAGATGTCGGTCAGGTCGACCAGGTGCATGCCGTAGCGAGTATCGGGCTTGTCGGAGCCATAGGTGTCCATGGCCTCCCAATAGTCCATGCGACGCAGCGGCGTGGGCATCTCGACACCCATGCGGCCGAAGGCGTCAGACAGGACCTCTTCGAGCGCGCTCATAACGTCGTTCTGGTCCACGAAGGACATCTCGATATCGACCTGGGTGAACTCGGGCTGACGGTCGGCACGCAAGTCCTCGTCGCGGAAGCACTTGGCAACCTGATAGTAGCGCTCGACGCCACCGACCATAAGCAGCTGCTTCAGGAGCTGCGGGGACTGCGGCAGGGCATAGAAGTTGCCCGGCTGGATGCGGCTGGGGACGATGAAGTCGCGGGCGCCCTCGGGCGTGGACTTGAACAGGGAGGGCGTCTCGACCTCCATGAACTCACGGTTGTGCAGCGCCTCGCGAATGGCAAAGGTAAAGTCGGAGCGCAGCTTGAGGTTGGCCATCATCTCGGGACGACGGAGGTCCAGATAGCGATAGCGCAGGCGGGTGTCCTCGCTGGTCTCGATGCCGTCCTCGATCTGGAACGGCGGGGTGACGGAAGTGTTGAGCACCTCGGCATGATCGGTCAGGACCTCGATCTCGCCGGTCGCGAGCTTGGTGTTGGTGGTCTCCTCGCCACGGGCGCGCACGACGCCGTGAATCTTGATGGGCCACTCGGGACGCATGGTCTCGGCGATCTTAAAGGCATCGCCGTCGGAATGCTCGGGGTCGAAGGTGAGCTGCGTGATGCCCTCGCGATCGCGAAGGTCGCAGAAGATAAGGCCGCCGTGGTCGCGGCGACGGCTCACCCAACCGGTGAGGGTGACTTCTTCGCCCACGTTCTCGAAGCGAAGCTCGCCGCAGGTACGGGTGTGCATGGAATGCTCGTCAATGGGACGGGTCTGGCTCATACCAGTGATCCTCCTTTATGGATCTGTGCCGCCCCGTGTCGTTCCGGGCGGCGTCGTACAGATTTGCCC
>CAJMNP010000221.1 GCA_905214895.1 uncultured bacterium
TCACGGGCATCCGGCGCAGCGGAAAATCCAAGCTGCTCGAGTCCCTCCGCGATTATGTGGAGACTAACCTGCCTGATTCAAATGTCATCCACATCAACTACAACCTCGATGAGTTCGAGAGCCTGCTCGAATATCACGCTTTGCTCGCTTACGTAAAAGAGCGTCGGGTGTCCGGCACGCAAAACTTCCTGCTTATCGACGAGGTTCAGATGTGCGACGGCTTTGAACGTGCGATCAACAGCCTCCATGCATCCGAGCAGTACGACATTTTCATTACCGGATCGAACGCCTTTTTGCTGTCGAGCGATCTGTCGACGCTCTTTACGGGGCGCACGTTTGAGATCGAGGTTTTCCCATTCTCGTTTGAGGAGTATCGCTTCTATGACGACGAGGGTGAGGTCGATCGCGACTTCGATGAGTACGCGAGAACCGGCGGTATGTCCGGCTCTTACCCTTATCCACTGCAGGAGCAGCGCTATCAATATCTCTCCAATGTCTTCAAGACGCTCATCGTGAGGGATATCGTGCAGCGGCATAACGTGAGAAACGAATCGGCGCTGCTGCGCATTGCCGATTACATGATGGACAACGTATCCAACATAACGTCGGCACGCAACATTACGGTTGTTTTGAACGCGGATGGGCTAAAGATAACGAACAAGACGGTCGGTGCGTACATGGGGTACCTGTGCGATGCGTTTGCCTTCTATAAAGTTCGTCGATATGACATTCGCGGCAAGAAATACCTTAAGAGCGGCGAGAAGTATTACCTGGCAGACCACGCGTTCAAATACGCACTGCTCGGTGCACGCGATATGGACTGGGGTCGCGTGTACGAGAACATGGTGGCCATCGAGCTGCTGCGCCGCGGATATGAGGTATACGTTGGCGTACTCTATAAAAAGGAAATAGACTTTGTAGCAATCAAGCGAAGCGAGAAGCTCTACATTCAGGTGAGCGACGACATCAGCTCGGATAAGACATTTGAACGCGAGATTTCACCACTGCTGAGCATTGGCGACGCGTATCCCAAGATGATTCTCGCCCGCACGCATCACGAAGCCACGGACCGCAATGGGGTGCAGATCGTGGACCTGGCGAGGTGGTTGTGCGGCGAGGCTTAGCAAAAGGTCCTATTCCTCAAAACTGAAAAACTTTCGATTTTGAGGAATAGGACCGATGCGTTGCCTAGTTCGCCGCTCGCGCTCGACTTAAACCCCGCCTTACCCCAGCCTCTGCATGCGGCGGTAGATTTCGCAGATACCCTTGATGGTGAGCTGCCCGTCGACCACGTCGAAGGCGTCGGTCGAATCGGCGACGATGCTGGCGAGGCCGCCCGTGGCGATAACGGTGACGTCCTCGCGCCCCAGCTCGCGCTTCATGCGCGCGACCAGGCCCTCGGCCATGGCGGCGGCGCCCGTTACGGCGCCGACCTTGATGCACTCCTCGGTATCACGGCCGATGGCGTGCTCGGGCGCCTCGAGCGGAACGCTGGCGAGCTTGGCGGCTCGAGCGGCGAGCGCGTCCATCGAAATGCGGATGCCCGGCGCAATCGCTCCGCCAATGTAATAGCCGTCCTCGTCGATGACGTCGATATTGGTTGCGGTGCCAAAGTCCACCACGATCGCCGGGGCGCCGTAGAAGGTCTCGGCAGCGACGGCGTTGGCGATGCGGTCGGCGCCAACGGCTTGGGGGCGCGTCGCCCGCAGTTTGGTTACGGCCGCCGTCTGCGGCCCAATGACGATGGCGTCCGCGGCAATGCGGTCGGCCACGGCGTGCCATTCGCGCGAGAGCTGCGGCACCACGCCGGCAAAGGCGATTGCGTCGACCGCATCGAGCGAAAGGTCGTACATCTTAAAGAAGCCCATCAGGCGCACGTGGATCTCGTCGGCGGTATAAGAGCGGTCGGTGGGCATGCGCCACGACTGCACCAGCTCGTCTCCGTCAAACAGGC
>CAJMNP010000222.1 GCA_905214895.1 uncultured bacterium
CAGTGGGACGAGGAGCTGGGCGAGGCCGTGGGCGAGCCGACTGAGTGCGCGCTCGTCAACGATGCCGGCAAGGCGGGCCTCACCGGCCTGAATGCCGAGCACCCGCGCGTGGGCGAGGCCCCGTTTGACTCGGGCCGTAAGATGATGTCCGTGGTCGTCGAGACCCTGGACGGCGAGTACGAGCAGTACACCAAGGGCGCGCCCGACGTGGTGATCGGCCTGTGCACCCACATCTACGAGGGCGATAAGGTCGTCCCGCTGACCGAGGAGCGTCGTGCCGAGCTCGTGGCCGCCAACAAGGCCATGGCCGACGAGGCCCTGCGCGTGCTGGCGCTGGCAAGCCGCACCTACACCGAGGTCCCGAGCGACTGCAGCCCTGCTGCACTCGAGCACGACCTGGTCTTCTGCGGCCTGTCCGGCATGATCGATCCCGTTCGCCCCGAGGTCGCCGACGCCATCCGCGAAGCGCACGACGCCGGTATTCGCACCGTCATGATCACGGGCGACCACATCGACACCGCCGTGGCCATCGCCAAGCAGCTGGGAATCGTCACCGATCGCAGCCATGCCATCACCGGTGCCGACCTCGACCGCATGAGCGATGAGGAGCTCGACGCGCACATCGAGGACTATGGCGTGTACGCCCGCGTCCAGCCCGAGCACAAGACCCGTATCGTCGAGGCCTGGAAGTCGCGCGACCAGATCGTCGCCATGACGGGCGACGGCGTCAACGATGCCCCGTCCATCAAGCGCGCCGACATCGGCGTGGGTATGGGCATCACTGGTACCGACGTCACCAAGAACGTCGCCGACATGGTGCTTGCCGACGACAACTTCGCCACCATCATCGGTGCCTGCGAAGAGGGCCGTCGTATCTACGACAACATCCGCAAGGTCATCCAGTTCCTGCTTTCGGCCAACCTTGCCGAGGTGTTCTCGGTGTTTATCGCCACGCTCATCGGCTTTACCATCTTCCAGCCGGTGCAGCTGCTGTGGGTGAACCTGGTCACCGACTGCTTCCCCGCGCTCGCGCTGGGCATGGAGGATGCCGAGGGCGACATCATGAAGCGCAAGCCGCGCAACGCCAAGGACGGCGTCTTTGCCGGTCACATGGGCCTGGACTGCGTGGTCCAGGGCCTGATCATCACCGTGCTGGTGCTGGCGAGCTTCTTTGTGGGCGTGTACTTTGACATGGGCTACATCCACATCGCCGATATGATCGCCGGCAATGCCGACGAGGAAGGCGTGATGATGGCGTTCATCACGCTCAACATGGTCGAGATTTTCCACTGCTTCAATATGCGCAGCCGTCGTGCGTCGCTGTTTAGCATGAAGAAGCAGAACAAGTGGCTGTGGGCTTCGGCCGCGCTGGCGCTGGTGCTGACGGTTATCGTGACCGTGCAGCCGACGCTTGCTGAGATGTTCTTTGGCCCCGTGACGCTTGAACTTAAGGGCGTTATCGCCGCCCTGGGCCTTGCCTTCCTGATCATTCCGCTGATGGAGATCTACAAGGCGATCATGCGCGCGGTGGAGAAAGAGTAGGTCGAAAGGCCATCCTTCCCACCGGCCCGACCGCCTGCGGGGTTTCTTCTTCGCTGGTCCTCGCGCTTCGCGCTGCGGGATTGCTCAGAAGAAACCCCTCCCGGCGGGCGGGCCTTCGGATAACCTCTCGGGACCATGAGCTGAGGGAAAGTGTGTGAGTCGGCCGAGCAGTTGCTCGACCGACTCTTTTTTATGGGTAAAATACCTGCTCAGTTGTGTTTTTTGGTGCTGGGAGGCGTTTGTGGCTAAGGCTAAGGCTAAGGCGAAGAAAAAGACGACGGGGGCGCGGGCTAAGCGTGATCGTCGTCGGAAGCTCGCGACTGAAGCCCCTGCACCTGCTGAGGAGTTGCTGGCGAGTGTACCGGGGCTTGACGCGCTGCAGGATGTTCCGGCGTT
>CAJMNP010000223.1 GCA_905214895.1 uncultured bacterium
GGAAGACTTCGCCCGCGATTTCAACGCCGTAGTAGAAGCCTTCTACGAACACCAAATAGCCGACGAACTGTCGTAAGGCCCCAAGCCTAAAAGAAAATAACGCCGCAGGTTGAGCATAAGTCAGCGAAAACGCCCCTAAGCGGGCAATGTGCCTTGAAAGAGGAGGGCATAGGCCTTCTGGCCATGCCCGACGATTGAAAGGCAGATTGCCGCTTAGGGGCGTTTGCAGCGTCGGCTAGCTACGCGGTTTGGTAAAACCGCGTAGCTAGCAAACCCGTGTTTTGCCGATCATAATGTTGAGGATCTCGACGTCGGTATCCTTCATGCCCACGCGGCCCACGTAGCCCATGCTGGCGATTGTCTGCTCAACGGTATCCTGGATCAGGCCCTCGCCGGCGCGGAAGCCGCGGCCCTGCATAGCCATATCGTGACCCAGAATCGCAGCGTCCACGGCTGCCGAAATCTTAGCCGCGCAACTCGCCTTGGCGCCATCGCACACGATGCCGCCCACGTTGCCAAGCGTGTTTGAGACCGTCGCGCCAATCTGCTCGCGCGTGCCGCCGCACAGCCAGGTAATGGCAGCACCGGCACCGCACGCAGCGCAAATAGCGCCGCAAAACGCCGAGAGCGCACCAATATAGCTCTTGATATGCACGGCGATCAGATCGGACAGCATCACGGCGCGAACCAGGCGCTCATGGTCGCAGCGTAGGTACTCGGCATACTCCATAACGGGCAGCGCGCAGGTAATGCCCTGGTTGCCCGAGCCGCACACGATGGCGACCGGCAGCGCGCAGCCGTTCATGCGGGCGTCAGACCCTGCGGCTGCGCGGGCACGGGCACGACAGGCGACGTCATCGGCACGAGCGCCCAACAGCGTACGGCCCACCTCGGCGCCCCAAGCGTGCGCCAAACCCTCGGCGCTAATAGCGCCGTTCAACTCAATCTGACGCTCAACGGCAGCGCGGGCGCCCTCAATGTCGCCGTCCTCGATAAAGTCAACGATAGACTCGATCGACATGGGCGTATCGGCACTATCCGCCGCACGCTCGGCCACGACGCGCTCGGCGCAGGCGGCACACTCCCCCGCCGACTTGCCACACACCGGAATGCCATCGAGCGTATGGCACGTAACATTGGTGTGGTGGTCGGTAATCTCGACGACCGCGGTATGGCCCCCGGCCGTGGCAGTCACCTTGATGTATAGGTTGGGCACACCCTCGACAAGCGACACATCGCAGTAACCGGCATCGGCGAGGAGCTCGGACACTCGAGCACGGTCTTCGTCGTTAACGCTCTCGAGCACCTCGAGCGCGCTCTTGGCGTCACCGCCCACGGCGCCCAGCACGGCCGCGGCCTCAATACCATGCATGCCGCCCGAGTTGGGCACGGTCACGCTCTTAACGTTCTTGATAATGTTGCCCGAACAGGCAACGTCCATATGCTCGGGCTCGCAGCCAAGCGTCTGACTCGCGAGTGCCGCCGCATAAGCAACGGCAATAGGCTCAGTGCAGCCAAGTGCGCAGACAAGCTCGCGGTTCAAAACGTCACAGAATGCAGCATCGCGAATGGAATCGGTGGGCATTAGTGCCTCCTGTATACACAACAACTTATTTCTTATACATAGCCAACTTCTTTATTTGATACCAAGGTCCCAAAAACCGCAACCCAGGTTCCGGCAGACGGTTACGAGCGTCTAACTGACGGCAGATTTCGTGATGAACTGGTGTACTTACTTGATAAAGCGTTTGACCAAAAAACGCTCGATCGTTTACGCAAAAGACGCGCTATCATGCAGTCGAACGCGGTAAAACCTTTAGCAATTCCGCCGCACGGACCAGAGAGGAACCACTCATGAAGATTGGTATCGGCAACGACCATGCCGCCGTCGAGCTCAAGAACATCATTTCCGAGCACCTGAAGGAGCGCGGCTGCG
>CAJMNP010000224.1 GCA_905214895.1 uncultured bacterium
CGCCCTTAATGGCCGTGGTGATGATGCCCGAGCCGATCGCCTTGGTCAGCAGCAGAACATCGCCCACGTGCGCGCCGCTGTTGGCGAGCATACGGTCGAGCGCGACAAAACCGCTCACGGACAGGCCGTACTTGGGCTCGTCGTCGTTGATGGTGTGACCGCCCGCGATGGAGCAACCCGCCTCGACGCACTTGTCGGCGCCGCCCGCCAGAATCTGCCCGGCGACCTCAACGCCCAGACAGCTCGGGATGCACAGCAAGTTCATGGCATGGCTCGGCCGCCCGCCCATGGCGTAGATGTCCGACAGCGAGTTGGCCGCGGCGATCTGGCCAAACAGGAACGGGTCGTCGACCATCGGCGGGAAGAAGTCGATGGACTGCACGAGGCCAAGGTTCTCCCCTACGCGGAAGACGCTCGCATCGTCGGAGGTATCGAACCCCACGAGCAAGTTGTCGTTATGCACATTGGGTAAATCGCCCAGGACCTGGGCGAGGGCTCCGGGGGCCAACTTAGCGGCTCAACCGCTCGCGGCCGTCATGGACGTGAGCCTCATGGTGTCCTTAGCCATACGAACCCCCTTCCAACAAATCAACGACTTTAAGTATACGCCCCAGGCACGCTTCCCAAGAGACCGCCGACGGCTCGAACGTCGAAGGCGGAGCCGCAAGCGCCTGCTCGATAGCATCTGCCAGTGCGCGCTCAAACAACGGAAGGTCGGCCGCCACAGGCGTGTCGACATCCGTCATACGCGGCGACGCCACCCACGTCACGGGAGCATCGGGGAGCATCGCCTCCATCCAGGGACGAACGCCGGGCAAATCGGTCGCCACAACTTTGCAGCCGCACGCAAGGGCCTCGATCGTCACGAGCGGCAAACCTTCGTAAAACGAAGGCAGCACAAAGACGTCGGAACTGCGGTAGGCACGCACGAGTTCATCGCTATCCAGGCGCCCCGCAAGCGTCACCGGCACATCCGAGGCCGCGGTCAAGCGCTCGATACGCGCGTACTCGGCATCGTCCCCGCGGCCGCCCACAAGTACCAAGCCAGATGGGCGGACGTCATCGTCAATCGGCAATGACACGGCTCGAACCAGCGACTCGACGCCCTTTTTAAAGCAAATCTTGCCCACGTACACAAGCGATCCCGGCCGCCTCGCCGCGCTTGCGTCGCGGCAGAAGACGCGATGGTCGTAGCCCGTCCCAATCACGTGGATGCGATCGGCATCGACGCCGCACACCAGGCCAATCTGCTCAGCCTGCTCAGCATGGAGCGCAAAGACGGCATCGAGCCGACGAACCGCACTTACGATGCGATCGTGCTCGAGCGCATGCGAACGCAGCTGGCGCAGATCGGTCGAATGGCACACGGCAAGAACCGGCACGCCCCGGATGCACTCGCGCGCCAATGCGGTCACCAGATACAGGTGATGGCAGAGCACCAGATCGGGCCGAAACTCAGCCACCGCCCGATCGATTGCAGCAGCAAATGCCCGCTCAAATGCCTTGAGCATCGAGGGCGTCAGGTCACGATAGCGCGTGGAGGGATAGGGCATGACATCGGACATACCGCAGATGGGAAACGGCAGCTCGGGCGATTCGAACGGTACGGCAAACACGGCAGCACGCCGGTCCAGCTCGCCTTGGGTATCACCCGGCGCCGCACCGCAAAGCACGGCGGCGCGATGCCCCGTCTCGATCTGCTCGCGCACAAGCGCGGCAAGGTAGGTGCCGCTACCGGTGCTATCTGGTTTTTGTGCCGTGATATTAAGGATGCGCATGTCGCGGTACACCCCTAGGCCAAGGCTGCGGCGCGGACAGCCGCGCCGATCGCTCCGGCAAAGCGAGCCTGGGGCGAGGTGGTCACCGGCGACCCCAGCAGCTCGCCCAACCGCTCCACCACGAAGGCGTTCTCGCACAGGCCACCGGTCAGGT
>CAJMNP010000225.1 GCA_905214895.1 uncultured bacterium
GATACCGGCAAGGATGGCCTCGCGACGGCGCTCGGCAGAAAGCACGCCGGCGTCCTCGAGCACCTGCTCGTAAACAGCGGGGCTGGCGACCACATGGTCACCGGGGCCCAGAACGCGATGGCCGCGCGTGGTGTTGCCACTCGTCACGTCGGCAAAGGACACAGGCACAACGTCCTCACCCAGAAGGCAGCAGATCCAGCGGACCGGACGCACGAACGTGGCGTGCTCGTGACCCCAGCGCTGAGAGCGGTAATTGGGCCACTGCAGGCCGGCGATGGTCTTCTCGCACAGGGCCGTCAGGATCGGGGTGGCCGGGGCGGAAGGGATGTTCTTCTCGGCAAAGACGTACTCACGGCCGTCGGTGTCCTCGCGACGGACCAGGTCCTCGGCAGCCACACCGCACTTGCGGGCGAAGCCCTGGGCGGCCTTGGTGGCGTTTCCGTCGGCGTCGAAGGCAATGTTGGCCGCGGGGCCACGCTTGACCTCGTGAACCTCATCGGTCGCGGTGGCGACGTCGGCAACGAGCGCAGCCAGGCGACGCGGGCTCGAGACCACGCGGACCTCGCCGTGGGCCAGACCGGCCTCGTCGAGACCCTTGGCAATCATGGTGCCAAGCTGCTTGACGGCATTGTTCAGCGGTGCAGAGGGCATTTCCTCCGTACCGATCTCAAACAGGAAATCCTTAGCGTCTGCCATGGCTTACGCCACCTCGCCTTCCTGATCGGCATTCTCGTTGATTCCGGCGACCTCGGCCATATAGGCCTCGCAGCACGCCTTGGCGACGGCGCGGACGCGCAAGATGTAGTTGGCGCGCTCGACTGCGGACAGAGCACCGCGGGCATCGAGCAGGTTGAAGGCATGGCTGCACTTCATGACGCAGTCATATGCCGGCAGCGGCAGCTTGCGCTCCAGGCAGGAGTGGCACTCGGCCTCGTAGTCGTCAAACTTCTGACGCATCATCTCGACGTTGGCGACCTCAAAGTTGTAAGCGCTGAACTCGCGCTCGTTCTCCAGGAACACATCGCCGTAGGTCATGGGCGTGCCGTCGGGCAGATAGCTCCACACCAGGTCGTAGACCGAGTTGACGCCCTGGGCGTACATGGCGATACGCTCCAGGCCATAGGTGATCTCGACGGGCACGGGGTCGACCTCGATGCCGCCCACCTGCTGGAAGTACGTAAACTGGGTGACCTCCATGCCATTGAGCCAGACCTCCCAGCCAAGGCCCCAAGCGCCCAGGGTCGGGCTCTCCCAGTCGTCCTCGACAAAGCGGACGTCATGGTCGTTGGGGTCCAGGCCAATGGCGGCCAGCGAACCCAGGTAGAGCTCCTGGGCGTTGACCGGCGAGGGCTTGATGAGCACCTGGAACTGATAGTAGTGCTGCATGCGGTTGGGGTTCTCGCCGTAGCGGCCGTCGGCGGGACGGCGGCAGGGCTGCGCATAGCAAGTGCGCCACTCGGCGGGACCGAGCGAGCGCAGCGTGGTCGCGGTATGGAAGGTACCGGCACCGACCTCGGAGTCATAGGGCTGCATAATGACGCAGCCCTGCTCGCCCCAGTACTGCTGGAGGCGCAGGATGATGTCTTGGAAGGAAAGCGATGAAGCGTTCATGCCTCTAATATCCCCTCGTCGAAACGATTACACGGTTAGGTACTGTACTATAGCGGTTTTTAGCCGATAGCGCCGATACGGTTGAGCGGCCAGTAGCGCACAAGCGCCACGGCGATTAATTCGGAGCGGTCGACCGGGCCAAAGTAGCGGGAGTCAGCAGAGTTCTCGCGGTTGTCGCCCATCACCCACACACAGTCGTCAGGGACGGTGTAGGGATAGCTCACCTGGGCAGCGGGCGCCTGGACGGAAAGCGGCCAGCTCATGCCGGTCGTATAGTCCTCATCGAGCGCCTGGCCGTCGACGACGACCTTGCC
>CAJMNP010000226.1 GCA_905214895.1 uncultured bacterium
TACTCGTCGACATCGGAGAGCGTGCCGTCCTCGACGGTCTTGGCGTCCAGGTCGGTCGTGTCGATGTTCAGGTGCATCTGCTTGTCGACCGGCAGCAGGCCTGTGTCGTAGCCCGAGTGGTTCTGCATGGTCACGTCGAAGATAAACTGCGGATCGGCGTTCTGGTCGAGCAGCTCCAGAATCTTGTCGTAGGTCGCCTGGTCGGTCACCATGCCGCGCAGGGTGTCGGCTCCCTGGAAGTCGTTGATGGACAGGAACTGGTCAAAGCCAAAGTCCTTGTAGACGTTCTCGCGGTTCCAGTTGGTGGCGTGGTTGGGGTGCATGGCCGTGGTGGAATATCCGAGCGACTTGAACTGTTCGGCTAAGTTCCCGGTCGTCTCCATGTTGTAGATGGTGTAGGGGTACACGCCCGAGCCCAGGTTGGCCATGGAGTTGCCGGTCATAAACTCAAACTCGGTATTGGCGGTGCCGCCGCCGTAGGCGCTCACGTAGAGCTTGCCGCGGCTGAGGCAGTTGGACAGGTTCTTAAAGTACTGCGGGCCTTCGTAGCCGGCGCGCATGTTCTGGTAGATCGAAAGATCCGAGAAGGTCTCGTTCATGATGGCGATGACCGTGGGCTTCTCGCTATCGAACTGCTCCTCGGCGGCGGCGCGCTCGTCGCTCTTGGCCGCGTCGGACTTGTCGTAGGCCTTGGCGTATTTTTTGAGCGTGGCCTTGGCATCGTCGACGGAGTAGTCGGCGGGTTTGGGCGGCTTAATGGACTGCGCTGCGCTAATGAAAGCGGGCAGGTAGCCCTCGCGCCAGTAGCTCTCGAGCGGACGCCAAGTGTAGACGGTGATGCCGAGGGTGTTGTAGTAGTCGATAAGCGTGACGTGCGCGGTCACGCCGCCCAGGCACAGCACCGCCACGAGCAGGTTGGTGAGCAGCATACGCTTGGCGTTGGCGGCGCCCTTCTGACGGTGCGGTGCCACCAGGCCGGCGTACTCGCACAGCAGCATGGCGATGGCGGTAAAGCCCATGGACAGCACGCAGAACAGTGAGATCGAGAAGGTGTAGCCGGTGCCGGCGACCGCGGCGGCGGTGGAGATGGCCGAAAGGTCGCCCGGCTGGATGGGCATGGATTTAAACGTGATGACGAAGAACTCGGCAATGCCCAGGACAAAGAGGGCAAAGGCCAGGACCGCGGGAGCCGAGCCGTGGCGCTGGAACAGGAAGAACAAGCCGGTAATGAGCGTGGTGATGATGGCCCACTCGAGCAGGATGCACAGGGGGTAGACCCAGGTAAAGTCGTGGTTGGACGAGACCTCCATGCCCAGCAGCGCAAAGACGCCGGCGAGCAGCAGGCACAGGACGGCGGCGACGAGCGGTTTGCCCACAAAGGCGCCACGCAGGCGGGCGAGCTTGCCGGTGGGGGCGGGGATATCGGGCTCGGCGAACGCAAAGACGCGCGGGGCGATGCGGTCGCGGGCGATGCTGGCCCAAGCGCATCCGGTGAGGATGGCGTTGGTCAGGATGAGCATCACAAAGGCGAGCGGCTCGTTTTGGGCGACGAGGCCCACGGCGCCCCAAATGGTCAAAAAGACCTGGAACAGACCGAAGGCGACGCTCCAGGCGATGGCACTCTTGGCAATGGTGCCCGACTGCGCCTTGACGGTCTTGGTCTCACGTAACACAAAGTGGACGGTCGCCGCAAGACCGACGAGCGAGATAGCGGCTGCGAACATGCTCAGACTCCTCACAAACTTAAAACCTACGAAAGCGGGGGTTTACCCGATTGTTACCAAGATATGCGCTGCAATTGGTGGCTGCGCACAACAACCAGCCATATTAACGCGCACGTGTGGCGGTGTGGCGCAATGTAGTGGCGACCTGCGCGATAATGGACGGGAATTACACGGAAACGTAA
>CAJMNP010000227.1 GCA_905214895.1 uncultured bacterium
GTCCTTGGCCGCTAGACGATGGGGACAGCGGGAAAGAGTATAGCAGACTTTTTTGCCGTCGCGTATATCGTTGGCAAACTGGAAAACCACCACAAAGGTGCCTGTCCCCTTCGTGGTGGTGGGGTGCTAGGGGAGGAGCTTCATGGCGGCGTCGTGGGCGGCGTGCTCGTAGGTGTCGTCGAGGGGTTTGAGCGGCAGCAGAGCGGTGGTCTGTGCATCGCCGCGGCGCTCGAGGGCGTGGGTAATGAGCCAGTCGGCGAGCTCGGGATTCTTGGGCAGCGCTGGGCCATGCAGGTACGTGCCGATGACGCCCTTGTAGACGAGGCCTTCAAAGCCATCGTCGCCGTTGTTGCCGGTGCCCGCGACGACAGACGTTCCGAGCGGTGTGGCATCGGCGTCCAAAAGCGTGCGGCCGCCATGGTTCTCGAATCCCACAAAGGGCTCGGGTGCCAGGTCGGTCTTAACGGCGACGTTGCCGATCAGGCGGTCGGAGCCGCGTACGGTTTCGGCGGCAATGACGCCCAGACCCTCGATGCGGTCCTCGCCCATATAGTACGAACGGCCGAGCAGCTGATAGCCGCCACAGATGGCAAGCAGTGCGCCGCCATCCTCAACATAGGCCGCAACCTTGTCTTTTTGAGCGAGCAACTCGTGCGCCACAGCCAGCTGGTCGCGATCGGAGCCGCCGCCCATCATGACGATATCGGCATCATGCAGATCGAGCGTCTCGCTCATACGGACCTCGTCCACGCGAACGGGGATGCCGCGCCAGGCGCAGCGGCGCTCGAGGGCAATGACGTTGCCGCCGTCGGCATAGAGGTTGAGGGCATCGGGGTACAGATAGACGATGCGCAGCGGGCGCGAAAGCTCGACCGGCGCAATATCGGTGGGGACAGCGCTGCCATCGGCGCGCGTTACGGCGTGGGAGGCTACCGAGTTCGTATCGGTGCCTTTGAGTCCGTCGAGTTCCTTGACCAGCGGCGGAAAGGCCGTGTAGTTGGCGACGGCATAGAAAGTGTCGCCGGCAGCCTCGCCTGCCACGGCACCAATCGCCTGCTCGACACTCGAGATGATCGTGGCATCGATGCCGGCGTACTTGAGGCGCACTTGCATGTCGTGCGCGCGTGTGCCGCCGGCAAAGGCGACAAGTCCCGCTGTGTCGGCGATGCGCTCAAAGTCGACGTCGTAGATCCACGATACATCGTGGCCGTCGGCATCGTTGTCGTTGAGGAAGAAAGCGCAGAGTCTGCCGCCGGCCGTCTTGATGGACTGGATTTGTCGATCGAAGCCCACGGGATTCTTGGCCAGGTTGGCCTCGACGGTTCGGCCGGCGATATTCCAACGGCCCATGCGACCACCTGCCGGCACGTAGGCGTCGAGCGTGGGCTGCAGGCGTGCGGCGTCCACGCCCAGCTCGTGGGCGGCGAAGAAGGCTGCGGCTACGTTGTAGACCATATACAGGCCGTTGTAGCGCGTGGCGATGTGTACGGCAGCCGCGTCGGGCGCAGATCCAAAGACCAGGTCAAAGCCGTAACCGTCGCATCCGAGCTCCACGCCCGTCACGCGACGGACAAGCGCGGGGCGGGCCCAGCCGCACGAGGGGCAATGGTATGCGCCAAGCTGTCCATACTGCACATAGTCGTACTCCAACGGTGCGTTGCACTGTGAGCAAAAACGTGAGTCGCTAATGCGGTCGGACTCGGTGTTGGTGGCGCCGTCGATGCCAAAGGCGATGCTTGCATTGGGAACGCGCGCGGCGATCGCGGCACAAAGCGGGTCGTCGGCGTTGTAGATGAGCGTTGTTGCCGGAGAGAGCTCCAGCGCATGGGCGATGACGTCTTGGGTATGGTCGATCTCGCCGTAGCGGTCTAGCTGGTCGCGGAACAGGTT
>CAJMNP010000228.1 GCA_905214895.1 uncultured bacterium
CCGCGAGGAGGGCGAGGTACGCAACGACATCGCGCGCCACTATGCTATCCTGCCGAATCCTTCCCAAAAGGTGCCAAGCTATGCCATCGTGCGCGCGAGCACCATGGAGATCGGCTATGTGGACAAGAAGCGCAAGATTGCCGGTGAGGACCGCATGCTCATTCCCGACGGTCTGCTGCAGTGCGATACGGGCGTGTCGGGCAAGGAGGTCATCGACACCGTGACGCGCGTGGTCGAGGAGGTCGCCGAGGAGCACGGTGCCAATACGGCCGTAGCGCTCGCTAAGGTTAAGGCTGCCGTTGCCGAGAAGGTTGAGGATGACGAAGAGCTGCCGCCTTGGGATATCGTCGATGAGGTCTTTGAGGACGAGCCGGTCATCAAGGAAAGCGTGCGCGCGGCACTGACCGAGGAGAAGGTGCCCGAGCGCGTGCCCGTGGAGCGCAAGCAGGTCGAGCGCGCGGCCGTGCGCAATCACAAGATCCGTACCGACACGGGCATCGAGATTAGCTTCCCGGCCGAGATGGGTTCGAACTCCGAGTACATCGAGTTTGTCAACGAACCCAACGGCCTCATCTCCATCGAGCTCAAGAATATCGGGTCAATTGAGAATCGATAAACTGCGCTTGGACGCTGCAAAAAAACAAAGGTCGAAGCCTCGGATGAGGGCTTCGGCCTTTGTTGCTTGGGATTGAATTGCGCCGTAGGTTGAGCATAAGTCAGCGAAAACGCCCCAGAGCGAGCAAGGTGACGTGAAAGAGGGGGGGCATTGACCTTCTGGTCATGCCCGACGATTGAACGTCAGATTGCCGCTCTGGGGCGTTTGCAGCGTCGACCGGTCCGTCGTTCGTTAGAACGACGGAATCAAAGGTGCAGCGTCGAGCCGTTACGCGGGTTGGTAAACCCGCGTAACTATTAAAGCTGGCGCAGGCCTTCCTCGAGACCGGTCTTGCTGTCGGTCTTCTCGTCGCGCATCTTGATGACGCGGGCGGGGACACCGGCCACGACGGCACCGGCGGGGACGTCCTCGACGCACACGGCGCCGGCGGCAACGACAGCGCCCTTACCCACGCGCACGCCCTCCAGGACCACGGCGTTGGCGCCGATCATGACATCGTCCTCGATGATGACGGGCGTGGCGCTTGCGGGTTCAACGACACCTGCCAACACGGTTCCAGCGCCGATGTGGCAGTTCTTGCCCACGGTGGCGCGGCCGCCCAGCACGGCGCCCATGTCGATCATGGAGCCCTCACCGATGACGGAGCCGATATTGATGATGGCACCCATCATGATGACGGCACGGTCGCCGATCTCGACGCGGTCGCGGATGATCGCGCCCGGCTCGATGCGGGCATTGATGCCCTTAAGGTCGAGCATAGGGACGGCGGAGTTGCGGCAGTCATTCTCGACGTCGTAGTAGTCGATGGAATCGGCATTGGCGTCCAGGATGGCCTTGAGCTCATCCCAGTCGCCAAAGACGGTCTTGCCACGACGGCCGCCGTAGACGTGCGCATCGCCCCACTGGACCTTCATGCCCGGCTTTTCGCGCACGTACAGTTTGACGGGCGTTTTCTTGGGTGCGGTAGCGATGTAATTGATAATCTCCTGGGCATCCATCTCGGCTGCGTTACTCATATGCTGTTTCTCCTTTGCGTGGGTACGGTAGATAACTGGTTAGGCGAACATGACCTGGTCGAACGTATAGAAGCCGTGCTCGCGGGTGACGAGCTTCTGCGCGGCTGTCAGAGCGCCGTTGACGAAGATCTGACGGCTCGTGGCGCGATGCGTGAGCGTGACTTCCTCGTCCTGGCCAAAGAAGCTCACCTCGTGCACGCCGGCGACGGTGCCGCCGCGCAGCGAGTGCATGCCGATTTCCT
>CAJMNP010000229.1 GCA_905214895.1 uncultured bacterium
CCGTTCGCGTCGCAGCCCGCATGCTCAACGGTCACGCCCTGCTCTGCCGCCAGGCGGTTGAGCGGACGCAGCACGGAGTTGTGCTCGAGCACCGTTGTGACCACGCGGTCGCCGGGGCGCACCACGCCATTGATGACGGTGTTGAGCGCCGCGGTGGAGTTGGGCGTAAAGCACACATGGTCCGCCCTCGGGCAACCTAAAAGGCGCGCGAGCTTGGCACGGCAACCGTGAATCGTACGAGCGGCATCGAGGGCGCCCGACGTGGCGCCGCGCCCGGCATTGCCGAGCGAGCACATCGCCTGCACCACGGCATCGATGACCGTCTGCGGCTTGTGCATGGTCGTCGCCGCGTTATCCAGATAGATCATCGCACGACCTCCCACATATCAATCACGGTATAGCCCTCGGTGGGAATGCCCGCTGCGGCAAGCTCGGCACGCAGCAGCTCCTCATCGGCAGGCAACGCCTTCCACGCCAGACCGCAGCCGGCAGCGACCTCCCCAGGCACGGGAATCGTTCGCCCGGGAAGGCCGCGCTCAATGCACAGGGACTCGCAGCCCATGGCGGCCGCCGTGGTGGGAAACGTGATGACAAGCGCCGGGCGCTTCTCCCTCATGGCAACTCCAACCAATACGCTACGGGCGCACGACGCGCACGGCCTGCTCCATCTTCTCCACGATCACGTACATGTTGGTGACCTCGCCCACCGCAAGCTGGTCTTTAATGCCATAGTGGTCGAGGCAGGTACCGCAGGTGAGAATCTCGACACCCTGCTCGGCCAGGCCCTTCAGGTCGTCGAGCACCGGAGAGCCCTCGACGGTGAGCTTGGCACCGCCGTTGTAGAACAGCATAGTCGCGGGCAGCTCCTCCTGCTGCGTCACGGCAAAGATGAAGGCCTTCATGAGCTTGTGGCCCAACTCGTCGTCGCCACGGCCCATGCAATCGGTGTAGACGGAAATGACGAGCTTGCCCTTGCCGGCGTTGGCGTCGCAGAAGGCAGCGCCATCCTGCTCGGGATCGGCCACGGCAACGGCGCCAGAAGTCGCCACGGTCACGTGCCACTCGGCGTCAGAAACCTTCTCGACCGAGGCCGTGCAGCCCTTCTCCTGCGCCATCTTGGAGATGTTCTTGACGGCGGTCTCGTTATCGACCGAGGTCACCACGGCACCCTCGCCGTCAAGCTGTTTGAGTGCCTTAAGCGTCTTGACGACGGGCAGCGGGCAGGCATCGCCCATGGCATTGACTTCAATCTTGGTAGACATAGCAAAATCCTTTCGAAAGAACCGTTCTAGAGAACGGTAAACAGTTACATAAACGTGCGGGCTAGCGAACAACGTGAACGGCAGGACCGCCTGGCACCGGCTCGCATACGCGGCCGACGACGGCGGCAACGCGCCCCTCGGCATGCAGACGGCGCGCAAGCTCATCCACATCGGCAGCAGGCGCCGCGATGAGCAAGCCGCCCGAGGTCTGCGGATCGTACAGCGCATCCAACATGCCCGGCTCCAGCTCATCGTCAGCCGTCACGCGCGGGCCAAAGAAGTCCTGGTTGCGGTAGGAGCCCGCGGGGATAATGCCCAGACGCGCCATGTCGAGCACCTGGTCAAAGAGCGGCACCGCCCCCGACGCAAGTTCAATCTGCACGCCCGAGCCCTCGGCCATCTCGCACGCATGCCCGATCAGGCCAAAGCCCGTAATGTCGGTGCAGCCGTGAAGCTCGAGTCCCTCGGCCAGACGAATCGGGGCCTCGTTGAGGGTGCACATCGAGTCAAACATGGCTGCGGCGTCGTCCTGCTCGATGAGCTCGCCCTTAATGGCCGTGGTGATGATGCCCGAGCCGATCGCCTTGGTCAGCAGCAG
>CAJMNP010000230.1 GCA_905214895.1 uncultured bacterium
CAGCGGCGCCACGATCTCATTCTTGTGGTCCGCAGGCTTGGCGTATTTCAGGCTGATCTCCCAGGCATCACAGATTGCGTCAATGCGGTGATCCAGGTCGTCGTACAGGGCGATGATATCCTTCCAGGAGCTGTAGTTCTTGGAGCTCGTCGGGACGTCCAGGTCCTCGACGATGTCGTAATACTGCTCGATGGTGTCCTCCGTGCGCTCGGCGACGTCGGCGAGATTTTGACGGGTGGTTCGATCCTCTTCCAGATAGTTGCCGTTGAAGTTCTGCGCGCAGCCACGGACCTGGCTGTCGAGATCTTCGAGCAGGTCGTAGTATTCGCTCAGGCGACGGTAGAGGTTCTGCTCGGAGAGCGTTGCTTCGCCGCCATCCTCGTCGTCATCGTCATCATCGTCGTACAGGCTGTTGGGATTGCCGAGAGGCTTTAGGTCATCGTCGTCGACGTCATGGTGCAGCTTAGCTACCTCGGCAGTCGTCTGCGTGGCGGCGTTGTCGAACGGTCTGATCGCAAAGAAGATGACCAGGGCGATGATGATCGCCACCAGCACAACGATAACGGCGATAAGCGGCCCGGTGCCGCTCTTTTTGGGAGCGGGGGTCTGTGGCGAAGCGGGCGCGTATGCGGGAGCCGGCTGCTGTTGGGGCGAGCCGCTCGCGACGGGTATGCGCTGCGTGGTCTCGACGGCCTCGGTCCTTGCGGCGGGGTCGGGGCTATAGGCGAGGGGGTCGTCCGCCTTGGCTTGCGGCGTATCAAGGGAGCCGGTCTGCTCAAAAGCGGGCTGGCTATCGCTCGCGGCTGTTTGCTCAACGGGTGCACCGCACGAGGTGCAGAACTTGGCATCATCTGCAAGACGCTTGCCGCACGAGGCGCAATACCGAGACATTGCCACTCCTTTCGCCACATTTCAATGCAATACGACGATTATACCCAGCGTACAAAAAAGCCGGCAGTTGGGGACGTTCCTTTTCTGCCGGCAGTTTAGGAACGTCCCCAACTGCCGCCCCAAACGACTAGGTCGGATTTGGGGTGCACCGGACGCTGGGGTATCATGGCTTGGTTGATATATCTGCATTTACGCGCCTTGTAGGAAGGGGCTGCGCCCATGGCTTTTGAGCCCGCTCAACATAGCTTCATTACGCTCGAGGGCGTCGATGGCGCCGGCAAGTCCACGCAGGCGCGCCTGCTTGCCCGCGCGCTCGAACTCGCTGGCTATCAGGTTGTGAGTCTGCGCGAGCCGGGCGGCACTGCCATCAGCGAAAAGATTCGCGCCCTGCTGCTCGACCCTGCCAACACGACGATGGGCGATACCTGCGAGCTGTTGCTCTACGAGGCTGCGCGTGCCCAGCTGGTGCACGAGGTCATCGCGCCCGCCCTCGCTGCCGGCAAGGTGGTCCTGTGCGATCGCTTCTACGATTCCACGACCTGCTACCAGGCATTTGCCGATGGGCTCGACCGCCAGATGGTGCGCGACGCCAACAACCTGGCCGTCGCGGGAACGCACCCGGCGCTCACACTCGTCTACCACATCACGCCCGAGCAGGCGGCGCTGCGCATGGCAGCCCGAGGCGCGGCAGATCGCATGGAGGCTAAGGGCATGGCATTCCAGGAGCGTGTCTACGAGGGGTTTTGCGCAATTGCTGCCGAGGAGCCAGACCGCGTAAAGCTCATCGACGCCACTACGACCGTCGAGGAAGTCTTCGAGAAGACGGTCGAGCAGGTTCGCGCGTACGGTCTCGACATTCCGCAGGAAGCCGTCGCCGCCGCGCTTGCCAAGGAGGCCGAGTAACATGGCCCCTGCTCAGGCAAGCCTGCTGACCAAGCTCGACACCCAAGAGCGCGTGCG
>CAJMNP010000231.1 GCA_905214895.1 uncultured bacterium
CACGGCCGTGGGCGATGCCGCGCCGGTGCATGAACTGGCGCCGCAGATGCCGCCGCGGCTCTCGGCGTCCGCCTATGTGGGAACGCCGCTCGATGCCACCTATGGCGGCTCGGCGTTTTATGGCATATACCTTACGGTGCGCATGGGCGACAGCATGGTGCGCTCGGGCGACCCCGCCTCGGTGGTAGGTGTGCTGGCTATTGTTGCCAAGCCCGATGCGCTGACACTCGAGGAGCGGACGCTTGCCGATGCCATCGTGAGCGAGGGCGAGTTGGCGGTCGACCGCGCCCGAGCCATGGAGGCGCGCGAGGAGGCGGCGGTGCTTGCCAAAAATGAGCAGCTGCGCGCCAACCTGCTGCGCTCCATCTCGCATGATCTGCGCACGCCGCTTACCAGTATTTCGGGTAATGCCGACGTGCTGCTCGATCAGGGCTCGACCGGCACCGCGGTGCTCGATGCCCAGACGCGCCGCGGCCTGCTTCTATCCATTCGCTCGGATGCGCTGTGGCTCAACGCCACCGTCGAGAATCTGCTCGCCATCACCAAGCTCGAGGGTGGCGGTATGCGCCTGTCGACCACGCTCGAGCTCATGGACGATATCGTCGAGGAGGCGCTGCGCCACGTGAACCCTGCCGTGCGCGAGCACGACCTTAAGGTGGTGGCGTGCGATGAGCCGGCGCTCGTCAACGTCGATGCACGCCTGATGGTGCAGCTGGTGGTCAATCTGGTGAACAACGCCATCACCTATACGCCCGCGGGCTCGCATATCATGATTTCGATTAGCGTCGACGATGGACGCGTGGCGTGCTCGGTGGCCGATGATGGTCCGGGCATCGCACCCGAGGATCGCGAGCGGATCTTCGAGTCGTTCTATACCGCCAACCATGGTCTGGCCGACAGCCACCGCAGCGTTGGCTTGGGTCTTTCGCTCTGCCGCTCCATTGCGTTGGCACATGGCGGTAGCATAGAGGTTGCCGCGGCGGACCCGCACGGTTCGGTCTTTACGATTGAGCTTCCCGCCGCCGACGTTTCGTTTGATAAGGAGTAGCGCTGTGCCGAACTCTGCCGTAAAACCGCTCATCTTGGTCGTTGAGGACGATCCCGCCGTCCGCAATCTTATCGTTGCCGCGCTGGAGGCGCACGGCCTGCGTCATATAGCTGTGGAGACCGCCCACGCCGCCATCGCCGCCGCCTCGTCGCAGGCACCGAGCATTGTGCTGCTCGATCTGGGCCTACCCGATATGGATGGCGTCAAGGTGGTGGAGTCGGTGCGCGCATGGTCGGGCATGCCGATCATTGTGGTCTCGGCGCGCAGCGAGGATGCGGACAAGATCCGTGCGCTCGATGCCGGCGCCGACGACTACCTGACCAAGCCGTTTTCGGTCGAGGAGCTGCTCGCGCGCATCCGCACGACGCTCAGGCGCCTTTCGTATGCGCAATCGGGCGGCGTTGCCTCCGAGGGCTCGTTCGATGCCGGTGAGCTGCATATCGATTTTGATGCCGGCATCGCCACGATGGATGGCGAGGAACTGCATCTGACACCGATCGAGTACAAGCTCCTGTGCCTGCTGGCACATAATGCCGACAAGGTGCTGACGCACCAATTTATCCTGCACGAGATTTGGGGAACGGCGACTAAGAGCGACCTGGCGAGCCTGCGTGTCTTTATGGGTACGCTGCGCAAGAAGATCGAATCCGACCCCGCGCATCCGCGCTATATCCAGACGCATGTGGGTATCGGGTACCGATTGGTCACCCAGGGGTAGGGCAGAGCGCGGCCCCTCTATGAGTTGCGGTGAAATACGGTCTAAATTTGCCTAATTCCAGGCAAAACAGTCCGTATTCCACCGC
>CAJMNP010000232.1 GCA_905214895.1 uncultured bacterium
CACATGGTCGTGGCGATGCCGTGACCGTGGATCTTGCGGAAGCTCTCGACCTGCATACCGCAGGCAAATGAGGTAAGGCAGTTGGCAAGCAGGTTGAAATCGCCGCCCGGGATAAAGCTCACGCCCAGCAAGATGACGGCTTCAAAGAACACCGTCACCTGACGCCAGTGGATCACGCTGCCAAAACGCTCGTGTACCAGGTCGGCAAGCATAATGCCCACAGCAAACGAAACCACGGGGAAGAAGTAGCGCCCCGCCAGCGCCCAGTTGCCCTCCGAGATGCTTACACCCACGAGCAGGATGTTGCCCGTCTGCGCGTTGGCGAAAACATGATCGCGCCCAATGTACGAATACACGTCCATAAAGCCACCGGCGAGCGCCAAGATAATGCCCAGCTCAATGGACTCCGATATCTGTTTGGCACGCTGCATCGTCGTGCATCCTCCTTGTTGACGACCCTCTCGTGCGTTGGCGGAAACATAGCCGCCGTTCATACTGTAACCCATTGACAACATGGCGTGCGCGCGAGACGGGTTCTTCGACACGGGGATACACAGTCTGGAAACAAACGGCTCCCGCATCGACACGCCGATCCGCCAGCCCATGTACTCCACCAGTCTTTTTAGCCCCGTCCCAAAAAGACTGGTTACAATTACGTGCAGCATACAAACACCGGGAGGGATCGTGGCAAAAAAGCCTCAGCACGCTCAGAACAACCAGCGCAGTCAGCAGGGCAAACAGGGCCAGCAGCAAAGGCGCGGCGGTAAGGCGCAGGGTGGGCACACCACGCACACCCAGGCAGCGCCCTCACGCCCCTGGCGTCCGGGTCGCGATAAGTTCCTCCCCGTCAGCCGCGCCGACATGAACGCGCGCGGCTGGGACCAGTGCGACTTCGTCTACATCTGCGGCGACGCCTACGTGGACCATCCCAGCTTTGGCATGGCCATCGTCAGCCGCGTCCTTGATGCACACGGTTACAAGGTGGGCATTATCTGCCAACCCGACTGGACCGACCCCGCCAGCATCACGGTGCTCGGCGAGCCGCGCCTGGGCTTTCTCGTCAGCGCCGGCAACATGGACTCCATGGTCAACCACTATTCGGTGACCAAGCACCGCCGCCACACCGACGCCTATACCCCTGGTGGCGAGGAGGGGCACCGCCCCAATCGTGCCGTCACGGTCTACGGTAACTTCATCCGCCAGACGTTTAAGGATGCCCCCATCATCATCGGCGGCATCGAGGCGAGCCTGCGCCGTCTGGCCCACTACGACTACTGGCAGGACAAGCTCAAGCGCTCGGTACTACTCGACTCGGGCGCCGACATCCTCATCTACGGCATGGGCGAGCACGCGATCGTCGAGATCGCCGACGCGCTCGATGCCGGGCTGCCCGTCGACCAGATCACTTATATCAACGGCACCGTCTACCGCACCAACTCGCTCGACGAGGTCTACGACTACGACCTGCTGCCCAGCTGGGACGACCTTACCGCCGACAAGCTCAACTATGCGCGCAGCTTTAACGTGCAGCAGCAGAATATGGACCCCATCACCGGACATCGCCTGGTAGAGCCCTACCCCAACAGCGTCTATGTGGTGCAGAACCCGCCGTCCGCGACGCTTACCACCGACGAGATGGACGAGGTGGCCGAACTCCCCTACGCACGCGATTGGCATCCCGATTACGACGCAGCGGGCGGCGTGCCGGCTTTTGCCGAGATCAAGTTTTCAATCAGCTCCAACCGCGGGTGCTTTGGTGAGTGCTCGTTTTGCGCGCTGACCTTCCACCAGGGCCGCGTGCTGCAGATGCGCAGCCACGACTCGATCATGCGCGAGGCCGAGCTGCTCAC
>CAJMNP010000233.1 GCA_905214895.1 uncultured bacterium
CGAAGGTGACGGCGCGATACATGGCGCCCGTGTCGAGCTTGTTAAAGCCCAGCTGGCGGGCGATCTCCTTGGCGATAGTGGACTTGCCGGAACCGGCGGGGCCGTCGATGGCGACGATCATGCAATGCTTCCTTTCGGTTGTTGACGTGCTGGTATGGTTCGCGGGCATTGGGGCGCGGCGAATTGCTTAGCCCGTGTAGCGCTCGCGGTAGGTGTTGCGCTTGGGCGCGGAGCCGTGGCTACCGTGGTGACGCGTGCGGCTGGCGGTGTTAGTCGCCGGCGCGGCGGCGCGTTTGGAGTTGGCCTGCTTGGGAGGGATACCGCCGGCCTTAAGGATCTGCACCTCGCGGTCGGTGAGTTCGCGCCACGAGCCTTTGGCCACGTCCTTGAGCTCCAGGCCGGCAAAGTTACAGCGGTGCAGGCGGATCACCGGATGGTGGATCTTGCTCAGCATGCGCTTGACCTGGTTTTTGCGGCCCTCGCGGATGATGACCTCCACGGCGGTGGTGCCGGGCTTGACGCCTTGGGGAGCTACGGCCGCGGCCTCGCGAGCGGTGATGACGCGGCAGATCGCCGGCTGGCACAGGCCGTCGTCGAGCTCGATGCCGCGGCGGAGCGGCTCCAAGTCGCGATCGGTCAGGTGGCCGTCAACGAGCGCCTGGTAGGTCTTGTAGACGTGCTTGCTAGGGTGCAGCAGGTCCTGCGACAGGTTGCCGTCGGTGGTAAAGAGCAAAAGCCCCGTGGTGTCGCGGTCAAGGCGACCCACCGGGAAGAGCCCCGGAAAGCGGTCGCGCGGGACCAGGTCGGCCACGCAGGGGCGCTCCTGCGGATCGCTCATGGTGGTGAGGTAGCCGGTCGGCTTGTAGACCATCAGGTACACGGCGCCCTGGTTGAGCTTGACAGGCATGCCGTCGACCTCGATATGGTCGCGATCGACGTCGACCTTGGTGCCCAGTTCGGTCGCGACCTGGCCGTTGACGGTCACGCGGCCGGCGGTCATCAGGTCCTCCGAGCCGCGGCGGCTCGCCACGCCCGCGCGCGCCAAAAAGCGCTGTAGGCGCATCGTGTGTGGGTAGACGGGCTGGGCATCGGTCGCGGGCGCGCCCGCGACGCCGGCGGTGCGCGTCTCCCCTACTTCGTTAGTCCTCGTCATGCAAATCCTCCGAGGTCTCGTCGACGACCAGGGTCTCCAAGTCCTCGACTGCCTCAACATCTTCAACATCGGTATCGATCAGTTCGCGCTCTTCGTCCAGGTCTTCGGCCTGCTCCTCAAGCGTGGACTGAATGCTGCGGCCGCTCAGGCGCTCGCGGATAAACTGGCGAGATTGCTCGTCGGGGGCAAATTGCTCCAGATCGGGCAGGTCGCGGGTGGAGCGCAGGCCGAACTTTTCCAAGAAGGCATTGGTCGTGCCGTAGATGATGGCCTGACCGCGCTCGGGGTCGCGACCGAGCTCGCGCACCAGACCCTTGTCCACGAGCGACGCGATGACGCCGTCGGAGTTGACGCCGCGAATGCCCTTGACCACCTCGCGCGTGACGGGCTGGTGGTAGGCGATGACGGCTAGGGTCTCGAGCGCCGCCTGTGAAAGCTTTTGCGTGTCCCAGCTCAGCACATAGGCCTCGACCACATCGTGGTAGGCGGGGTGGGTAAACAGGCGCCAGCCACCAGCGACCTCGCGCAGCTGAAAGCCGCGATTGGCCTCCTCGTACTCAACCTTAAGCTCGGCCAACAGCGACGCGCACTCGCCGGGGGCGACATCCAGCGCACCTGCCAGCGCGGGCGCGCTGACGGGGTCGCTCGACACCAGCAGCAGCGCCTCGAGGGCGCCTTTGAGGCTGTTTGCCT
>CAJMNP010000234.1 GCA_905214895.1 uncultured bacterium
CACGTTCCCAAGCACGAGGTGGGCGAGATCGCGGTGCGCCGCCTGGTGGGCAACATCCGCAATCCCAAGAGCTATACCTGCAAAACGGCCGTATCGACCTATTTTGTCGAGCGCCAGAGCGTGCGCGAAATCTAGGCAGAACGGCGCCAGACCTCAGAGCGGAAAAGTCCGCCAAAGGCAACCATATATGACGCTACCAAGAGAGAGGGTCCTACGGGGCCCTCTTTTTGTTGCCCTTGTATGTTCAGATTGTTTACATACCGTTTAGGCTGATTTCTCTACCGTTTACGGGACTTTCGCGCTAAACTACTAAACAAAAGAGTAAAACACTTAGTAAACAGAACAAAACGAAACATGCGTCTGTTTACTGAACATGTGATTAGGGGAGGACGTACATGGATAAGATCAAGCTCGGTTTCGTGCCCACGCGCCGCAGCATCTTTAGCGCGCCGGACGCGATCAAGTATCGCGGCCTTACGGCTGATCGCCTGCGCGAGATCGGCGTCGACATCGTGGATATCGACGACATCAACGACGAGGGCCTGCTGTTCGACGACAGCCATATCGCGCCTATCGTCGAGAAGTTCCGCGCCGAGGGCGTCGATGGCATCATGCTGTGCCACGCCAACTTTGGTACCGAGTACGTTTGCGCCCGCCTTGCCCGCGAGCTCGGTCTGCCCGTGCTGCTGTGGGGTCCGCGCGACGAGCGCCCCGAGCCCGACGGCACCCGCCTGCGCGATAGCCAGTGCGGCCTGTTCGCCACCGGCAAGGTCCTGCGCCGCTTCCAGGTGCCCTTCACCTACATGACCAACTGCCGCCTGACCGATCCCGAGTTCGAGCGCGGCGTCTGGGACTTTTTGGCCGTGTGCAACGTGGTCAAGACCTTCAAGCACACCCGTATTCTGCAGATGGCCACCCGTCCGTTCGACTTCTGGTCGACCATGTGCAACGAGGGCGAGCTGCTCGAGAAGTTCAACATCCAGCTTTCGCCCATCCCCATGACCGAGCTTGTCCAGGCCGTGCGCGACGCCCAGGCCGACGAGCAGGCCATGGCAGCCATGCTCGCCCACATTGCCGACAGCTTTGAGATCTGCATCCCCGAGGATAAGGTCCCCGCTGTGGCCGGTCTTGCCATCGCCATGAAGCGCTTGGTCGAGAAGTACGGTTGCAACGCCGGTGCCATCCAGTGCTGGAACGCCCTGCAGGACGAGTTGGGCATTATGCCCTGCGCCGCCAACGCCATCCTTAACGAGATGGGTATCCCCGTCGTGTGCGAGACAGATATCCACGGCGCCATCACCGCGCTGATGGTCGAGGCTGCCGATCTGGGCCGTCACCGCGGCATGTTCGCCGACTGGACCGTGCGTCATCCCGACAACGAGAACGGCGAGCTGCTGCAGCACTGTGGCCCCTGGCCCTGCAGCTGTGCGGCCGTCAAGCCCAAGCTCACCTACCCGCTGGCGTTCGATCACCCCGGCGCGCTGACGGCCGAGGCCAAGCACGGCGACCTCACCCTTGCCCGTTTTGACGGCGACAACGGCGAGTACTCGCTGCTGCTGGGCAATGCCCGCGGCATCGACGGCCCGGCCGGCATGGGCACCTACCTGTGGGTCGAGGTCGACAACCTCAAGCGCCTCGAGGCCAAGATCGTCGAGGGTCCCTACATCCACCACTGCGTCGCCATTCACGCCAACGTCGTGCCGGTGCTCTACGAGGCGTGCAAGTACATCGGCATTGCCCCCGACTTATACGACCCGATTGAAGAAGACGTCAAAGCCTACCTGCGAGGAGAGTAGAAATGGCAACTATCGAAGAGCTTGAGTCCCTGCGTTGGGACCTTCG
>CAJMNP010000235.1 GCA_905214895.1 uncultured bacterium
GCAACTAGCTCACGATATGCGAGCTCATATAGTCGATAAAGCGCCTCGTGGCGATAGGCATGGTGTCCCAGCTGCGCCAGGCCGCCACCACATCGCGCGAGGGAGCGTGCACGATGGGACGCACGCGAATATCGGCTCGCATGCCCTCCACAGTACGCCGGTAGAGCATGCTCACGCCTAGGCCCTCCTCCACCATTGCCATGATGGTGTAGTCGTCGGTCACCTCACTCGTCACGTGCGGCGACAGTCCATGCGTTGCGAA
Organism: uncultured bacterium; assembly: GCA_905214895.1. The sequence goes on from CAJMNP010000235.1 coordinate 263, forward strand.
TGCATCGAGCACCAGACTCTGTTCGCCCTCATCCAGCAGCACAAACGGCTCGGACGCCAGGTCGGCAAGTGTCACCTTTTCCTTTGCCGTCAGCGGATGCTCGGCCGGCAACAATGCTACCAACTCGTCGTGATAGACCACGCGCTTCTCGAGCCCAGCGGTAAATCCGCGCGCCGTAAAACAAAAATCAACCACGCCATCGTGCACCCACTGGGCGTTGCGCGTGTAATCGCCCTGCTTGAGGGTAAAGTGCACGCCCGGATGCAGAGCCCCAAAGTCGCGGATCACGCGCGGCAGCACGGTACGGCTCACGTTGGTAAACGTCGCAATGCGAATGTCGGTCGACGAAAGCCCCAACAACTCTTGACGCTTGCCCTCGAGCTCGGCCTCGGCCGTCACGATCTGGCGCAGGTACGGCAGATATTGTTTACCGTCGCGCGTAAGCGAGACACCCTGCTTGCCACGCTCGATAATCGTGGTGCCCAGCTCGCGCTCGAGCGCCTTGACGGCCTGGCTCACCGCGCTTTGCGTATAGCCCAGCTCGTCGGCCGCACGTTTCAGGCTGCCGCAATCGACCACCATACATACAATCTGATACCGCGATGCCATCGTGCCTCCACATCAAGGTAGCCGTAAAACGTTTTGCCAGGGCTTTTTCTGAAAGCATTAGCATCTCTTAATCATACTGAAGATACATTCGCTTTACTACATCCTTATCTGGGAGCAGAATCCTTTTTGCGAAACCGTTCTGTAACAAAAGGAGTCCCATGGATCGCAAAAAAGCAATCGCGCTCTCATTTTCCGTTCCCGTCGCATGGGGCTTTTCGTACCCCCTCATGAAGATCGGCATGGACAGCATGAACGCCACGAGTATCGTTGCGTTGCGCTGCATCATCGCCTTTGCAGCTTGCCTGCTGCTCTTCCACAAGCACGCGCTGCGCATCAACCGCGACGTGATGATTCGTTCCGCCATCATCGGCGCCATCATGGCAACCGAGCTCACCTGCATGTGCCTGGGCTCCAGCCTCACCTCGGCCTCCACCGCCGGCTTTTTGCAGAGCCTGACAGTCGTGATCGTGCCGTTTGCCAACGCGGCCCTGCTGCGTCGCGCCCCCGAGCGCAAGGTGCTCATTGGCACCGCCATTGTCACCTGCGGCATGCTTTTGCTCTCGGGCGCCGACTTTACCAGCCTGAACCCCGGCGCGATCATCATGCTGCTCTCGGCCTTTATCTATGCCGGCCACATTATCGTAGCCAAGCGCTTTGTCGAAGAAGTCGATCCGCTGGCCCTGGGCGTTTGGCAGCTGGGCTTCGGTGGCCTGTTCTCGGGTATCGCCGCATGCACCTTTGGCGGCTTTACGCTTCCCAGCACGCCGAACGAGACCGTCGTTGTCGTTGCGCTCGCACTCATCTGCTCTGCCTACGGCTTTATCACCCAGACGCTCGTGCAACCCCACGTACCTGCCGAGACCACCGGCTTCGCCTTCTCGCTCGAGCCGGTCTGCTCCGCCGTCTTCTCGTTCTTCCTGGTCGGCGAGGTCCTGAGCCCCATCGCCTTCTTTG
>CAJMNP010000236.1 GCA_905214895.1 uncultured bacterium
CTTCGTGGTACAGTTGGTGCGCTTGGGTTTTCGATTTCAACAGGCTTGGTAATCTGGGGTGTGGTCGATGCAGTAATGCTGACCAACCAGATCAAGGTACTCGACAAGCGCGCGATGGATATGGTGCGCGCCCGCGACGCTGCCGCCAAGATCGCTGCCGAGGCACAAGAACTGTAACGACGCCGGATTCGATGGGAAGGTCTAGAGATGGCACAGGATATGCAGGACGCCGGTAACGTCTCCGCCGAGCTCGACGCCATGGTGTGTGACCTGATTGGTGCGTTCTTGGACGACCTTGCCGCCGGTGAGAATCCGGGCGTAGTTGTGGCGATCGAGGACGCTGCTTCCAACCGCTATCTGGCCGCGCTCGACGAGGATGGCGAGGAGGCATGCCTGGAGGCCGCCACCAACTTTATCTCCGAGCACAAGATGGGTCTTAAGGACGAGGGCCTGGGCCGTATCGCCCGCTATGCCATCGGCTATACCGGCTGCGTCGAGATTGACGGCGGCTACCATGACGCTCTGCTCGTGAGCTTCTTTGAGACGACGCTCGAGAGCGGCTTTTCGGCATATGTGCTGTATGAGGGCATGGGCGCCGGCGATGGTTTTATGTGGAGCGACCCTGAACCTGCAGGTGAGGAAACCCCTCTCATCTAAAATCGCTAAAATAAACGAGTTTTCGGTAAAAGGCTCAATATTCCCGCTGAGCGTTGTATCGCTGGGCGGGCCGCATACGCGTGCCGTTTGTATATGGATAGAAGATAGGGGAACTACATGCGCGTAGACAATCTGAGGAACATCGCCATCATCGCCCACGTCGACCACGGCAAGACGACGATGGTCGACAAGCTCCTGCGTGCCACGGATGCCTTCCGTGCCAACCAGCAGGTCGAGGACCGCGTCCTGGACTCTAACGACCAGGAGCGCGAGCGCGGCATTACGATTCTCGCCAAGAACATCTCTATCGAGTACAAGGACGTCAAGATCAACGTCATCGACACCCCGGGCCACGCCGACTTTGGCGGCGAGGTCGAGCGCGTGCTGCGTATGGCCGACGGCGCCCTGCTGCTGGTCGACGCTTTTGAGGGCCCCATGCCCCAGACCCGCTTCGTGCTGCGTCACGCTATCGACACCGGCCTCAAGATCATGATCGTCATCAACAAGATCGATCGTCCGGGCGCCAACCCCGAGAAGGCCTACAACGACTGCCTCGATCTTATGGCCGACCTGGGCGCTACCGACGACCAGCTTGAGTTCGCCATGGAGCACGTGGTCTACGCCAGCGCCATGAATGGCTTTGCCCGCCTCGATCCCGAGGACGGCAACATGGACATGTACCCGCTGCTCGATATGATTATCGACGACATGCCTGCGCCCGAGGTTGACGAGACCGCCCCGCTGGCCATGCAGTGCGTGACCATCGATCACTCCAACTTCGTCGGCCGCATCGGCATCGGTCGCGTGTACTCCGGCACCATCCACCAGGGCGACCAGATTCTGGTTGTGAAGAACGACGGCTCCAGCGCCACCGCTACCGTCAAGCAGCTCTTTACCTTCGACTACCTGGGTCGCACCGAGTGCCAGGAAGTCGGCGCCGGCGATATCGCCGCTGTCGTGGGTATTGACCGCACCGATATCGGCGATGTCTACACCGACCCCGAGAACCCCGTCGAGCTCGAGCCCATTGAGATCGACCCGCCGACCCTGTCCATCGTCTTTGAGGCCTCGACCTCCCCGCTCGTCGGCCGCGATGGCGACATCGTGGGCGCCCGTCAGCTCAAGGAGCGCCTGTTCAACGAGGCCGAGAACAACGT
>CAJMNP010000237.1 GCA_905214895.1 uncultured bacterium
CCCATCAGGCGAATGACCTCGACCTCGGCCTCGATAACGTCCTTCTGCAGCTTAAAGCTGGGAATGCCGTAGGTGAGCATGCCGCCCGGGCGCTCGTTTTTCTCGAACACGACGGGCTTGTAGCCCTTCTCGGCCAGATAGAAGGCGCAGGACAGACCGGCCGGACCGGCGCCGATGATGGCGATCTTCTGGTCGAAGCCGCCGGCACGCGTCGGGGTCACCACAGGTGGGACATAGCGGGTCGCGGCATCCAGATCGCGCTGGGCGATGAACTTCTTGACCTCGTCGATAGCCACGGCGGCGTCCACACGACCGCGGGTGCAGGCATCCTCACAGCGGCGGTTGCACACACGGCCGCAAATAGCGGGCAGCGGGTTCTCGCGCTTGATGAGCGCCAGCGCCTCGTCATAGCGACCCTGAGCCGCGAGCTTCAAATAGCCCTGAACGGCAACGTGCGCGGGGCAGGCCGTCTTGCAGGGAGCGGTGCCGGACTCATGCGTCTCGATGCGGTTGTCGTTGCGGTAGTTGGGCGACCACTTGGTGTGGTCCCACTTGGTGGCATCGGGCAGCTCCTGGCGCGGATACTCGGGCGCCTGTCCTCCCGCCTTTTTGCTGCAGAGCTTCTGGCCCAGCTTGGCGGCGCCGGCCGGACACACCTCAACGCAGCGACCGCAGGCCACGCACTTGTCCTTCTCGACCTTAGCGACATAGGCCGAGCGCGACAGGTTGGGTGTGTTGAACAGCTGCGATGTGCGCAGGGCGTAGCACACGTTGACGTTGCAGTTGCAGATGGCGAAGATCTTGTTCTCGCCGTCGATGTTGGTGATCTGGTGCACAAAGCCGTTGTCCTCGGCCTGGCGCAAGATGTCGTAAACCTCGTCGCGGGTCACGTAATGGCCACGGTCGGTCTCGACCACGTAGTCGGCCATATCGCCCACGGCGATGCACCAGTCGGCGGGGTCGTCGGCGCAGCCCTCACCCATCACGCGACGGCTCGCGCGGCAGCTGCAGGTGCTGGCGGCATACTTACCCTCGTATTTGTCGAGCCAATGCTCGATATGCTCGATCGGCACCGAGGTGCTCGCGGCATCGATGGCCTTCTCGACCGGAATGACATGCATGCCGATGCCGGCACCGCCGGGCGGCACCATCGGCGTGGCCTTGGACAGCGGTCCCTTGGACGCCTGCTCAAAGAACTTGGCATAGACCGGATGCTCCTCGAGCTGGCTCACGCGCATGTTGAGGAACTCGGCGGAACCCGGCACCAGCATGGGCAGCACCCACTGCTTGGCGCGCTCGGGGTTTTCCCAGTTGTACTCGAGCAGACCCGTGTAGCTCATGTCGTCGAGCATTTTTTCGATATCGGCCTCGGGCATGCCGGTGAGCTTGACCATCTCGGGCAGCGTATAGGGACGGCGCATCTTCATCTTGCAGAGCACTTCGGCCTGCTCGTCGGTTGCGGCCTCGGCAAACGACCAGTACTCGTAGCCCAGCAGCTCGTCGCGATGCAACAGGCGGTTGGTGCAGTGCTCACACAGTTTGACGATGGCCTCGCGCGGATGCTCCGGTATCGGCGGCACGAACTCCGCGCCGATATCGGGCTCGGTATAGCTAATCCCCGGTCCGTTGAGAATCATGGTTATCCCTTCTCTTGCCGCAGCCCGGCGAGACCGCAGCGCCCCTCTTTTTTTGCAGGCCGGTCATGCCCCCATGCCGTTCACCCGCCATTGTTGACATTGTGTCAAAAATAGTATTGACGAACCGTCAACAATATTCAAGACTGTTAGGCGAACGGTCAGGCAAA
>CAJMNP010000238.1 GCA_905214895.1 uncultured bacterium
GTGCCGTGCAGGAGCTCGTGATCGCCGGCGCGCCCGTGTGCGTGCTTGCCGAGTCCGCCGTCGAGGTACCGTTCGTTGAGGAATCTACGCCCATGCTTGGCGTGGTGGCGGCGACCGACAAGACCTATCTGCTCGAGACGCTTGCCCGCTGGATTCTCGATCGTACGGACAAGGAGACGGCTTTTGCCGCCAACTTTGCCTTCATGCGCATCGCGGCGGCCAATCGTATCATCACCTCGTGTGCGCTCACCAATATGGCGACCGGCGCGCTGGTGTTTTTGCCGGGCGCCGATTATCCCGTTATGGCGCTGGCGCAGGTGGGCATGCTCTTTGAGCTCGCGGCCATCTTTGGACGCGGCATTAAGCCTGAGCGCGGCTACGAGGTCGCAGGCGTGCTCGCCGGCGGTCTGGTGATTCGCGCCGTCACCCGCGCATTGGTGAAGCAGACGCCGCACATCGGCTTTGTCGTTAAGGCGCTTACCGCCGCCGCGGGTACCTATGGCATGGGCCGCGCGCTCGTGTCGCTCTACGAGCGCGATGTGGACTACAGCCGTGCCAACGAGGTCGCTGCCGCCACGTTCTCGCGCGTTCGCGACCTGGTGACCACGGTCGCCGGTGCCACCCGTCCTGTGGCGTCCTATCAAGACGCATCCGATCTCGCTGCTTAGGGGTTTTCCGTTGCGCGTTCCGTATCAAGACTGTTTTCATTTAATTGAGCCACTGCTCGCCAAGGTCGAGAAGCCGAGCCGCTATATCGATCACGAGTGGGGCACGCTTTCAAAGGCCGATGCCGACTATCGCTGCTGCATGATCTATCCGGACGTGTATGAGGTCGGTCTGCCCAACCAGGGCATCGCCATTCTCTACAACATCCTTAATCAGGCCGAGGGCATCTCCTGCGAGCGAGGCTACGTGCCGTGGCCCGATATGGGCGACGCCATGCGCGAGGCGGGGATTCCGCTGCTGTCGCTCGAGGGTGCAGCGCCCGTGGCCTCGTTCGACATTGTCGGTATGCACGTGCCGCACGAGATGGCTGTGACGAACTTCCTCGAAGCGCTCGATCTCGCCGGCATTCCGCTGTTGGCTGCCGACCGTACCGAGGACGATCCCATTATCGTCGCCGGCGGTCCTTCGGTGTATAACCCCGAGCCGTACGCGGCATTCTTCGATGCCATCCTCATTGGCGAGGGCGAGGAGTCGCTGCTCGAAATCTGTCAGCTGCATCGCCGCTTGCGCGACGAGGGCGTCTCGCGCGCTCAGATTGTCGAGCGGCTCGCGACGGTCGCCGGTACCTATGTGCCGTCCCTGTATGAGGTGCGCTATGACGAGCCCTGCTCGCCGCATGGCTACACCGTGCCGCGCGAGGGTAAGGACGTTCCGCCGGTAGTCTACAAGCGCGTCGTCGAGGACTTTGGTGCCACCAATCCGCTTTCTCAGTCGTGCGTGCCGTATGCGCAGCTCGTCCACGATCGCCTGTCTATCGAGATCTTGCGCGGCTGCGCCCGCGGCTGCCGTTTTTGCCAGGCAGGCATGACGTATCGTCCGGTACGCGAGCGCTCGGCCGACCAGATCGTGTCATCGGTGATCCAGGGCTTGGAAAAGACTGGCTATGACGAGGTGTCGCTTACCTCGCTTTCGACGACCGACCACTCCTGCATCCGCGACGTGCTCGGTAGGCTCAACCGTCGTCTGGAGGACACGGGCATTCGCGTGTCCATTCCGTCGCAGCGCTTGGATTCGTTTGGCGTTGATATGGCCGAGTCGGTCGCCGGCGAAAAGAAGGGCGGCCTGACGTTCGCGCCCG
>CAJMNP010000239.1 GCA_905214895.1 uncultured bacterium
GAGATGGCGGCGCATGCGGCCGAGGAGCTGGCCATTCCCTATACCGTGGGCGGCGGCTTTCGCGACCTGGCGGGCATGCGCACCATGGTTGCCGCCGGTGCTGACAAGGTGTCGCTCAACTCTGCCGCCGTGCGCGATCCGTCGTTGATCAGCCAGGCCGCCGCGGCGTTTGGCAGCCAAGCCGTGGTCGTGGCGATCGATGCCAAGCGCGTGGGGCTGCCCGGGGAGCCGGGCGCCGATAAGTGGGAGGTCTTTACGGCGGGCGGCCGCAACGCTACGGGTATCGACGCAGTGGCGTGGGCCGAGGAGGCGGCTCGTCGTGGCGCCGGCGAAATCCTACTGACCAGCATGGACCGCGACGGTACCAAGGCCGGCTTCGATCTGGCGCTTACTCGCGCCGTGGCCCGCGCGGTGCCGATTCCCGTTATCGCGAGCGGCGGCGTGGGCACACTCGAGCATTTTGCCGAGGGCGTGATCGAGGGCGAGGCCGATGCCGTGCTGGCGGCGAGCGTCTTTCACTTTGGAACCTTCAGCATTCGCGAAGTCAAAGAGTATATGGCCTCGCAGGGCATTCCTGTGAGGTTGGACTTCTAGTGCTGCGGGCTACGCTGCGGCTTGCCCAGGCACCGCATCTTGCCGCTCAAACCGTCGCTCGCGTACCAAAGTACGCGTCGCTCCTCTTTCGCGGCAACCTGCGGTACCTGGACAACCCTCGCCGACCTGTGGGGTTTCGTTTGTTACTTGGGAGGAATGATGACTGAGGTAGTAGAAGCGGCTGATCTTAAATATGACGCTCACGGACTGATTCCTTGTGTGGTTCAGCAGTATGACACTGGTGAGGTGCTTATGGTTGCTTGGATGAACGAGGAATCGGTGGGGCTGACGCTCAAGACCGGGACCACGTGGTTTTGGAGTCGCAGCCGTCAGGAGCTCTGGAACAAGGGCGCGACGAGTGGCAACATGCAGGAGGTCAAGGAGCTCTGGGCCGACTGCGATAGCGATACGCTGCTGGTCAAGGTGGACTCACCGGGCCCGGCCTGCCATACCGGCAACCGTACCTGCTTCTTTAAGCGCGTGGAAGGGGGAGTGCGATGAAAGTCGTGACGCCGTTCGAGGTCGCCGAATGCAACACCGAGCTCCTCCGCGCGGGCGTGCCATGCCGCGTGCACCTGACTGATGCCTGCGGGGCGCAGTCGCTTTGGCTCGAGGCCGAGAAGGAAAGGCTCGATGAGGCCCATGCCGTCATCGTCGAGTTCTTTGAGAAAAAGGGCGCAAAGCCTCGGTTCGATGAGGCCGGTACCTACTTTACGCTGCAGTAACGAGAGGAAATAACCATGGGAGTCAGAACAGCTAACGTGCAGCCGGGAAACATCGGTGAGACGCTGACGGGACTGGCCGAGGTGATTCGCGGACGTCGCGATGCGTCGCCGGAGGAGAGCTATACCGCTCGCCTGCTGACCGACGTCGAGGACGAGCTGCTCAAGAAGCTTGCCGAGGAGGCGAGCGAGGTCATCATGGCCTGCAAGGATAACGACCACGACCACATCCGCTACGAGGCTGGCGACCTGGTCTACCATCTGCTCGTAACGCTCGAGCGCTACGGTATCACCCTCGACGAACTGGCCGGCGAACTCAACGCCCGCCGCCGCTAGTCATTTAAGAACGTCCCCAACGACTAGTCTTAGGCGAGGGGCGTGGGTTCCCATTCGCCGGTGGCGTGGGGGATGTCGAAGGTTCGGTAGCCGCAGTCGTAGGCGTGGGCCTGGGCCTCGCGGATGTTCCAGCAGATGTCGCAGGCGCGGTG
>CAJMNP010000240.1 GCA_905214895.1 uncultured bacterium
TCATTGTCGTGGCGGTCATCTCGCTGTATCTGCACTTTGCCGGCATTGCGCCGATTGTCTAAGACTATGGCGAGTTTCATTGTTTGATAAGCCGGCGGGTATCGCGTGTCGGTGCTGCTTGGCACTCCATAACTGATGTGGGTCTCTATAACGTGCCTTTGGGAGCGCCCACCAAGCCCGCGCAGGTGACTACAGTTACCTGCGCGGGCTTTTGCTGTTGCGGCGAAATGCTGCCGGCAGTTGGGGACGTTCCTATTGTGCCGGCACCCTGGGACACTCCTTGGTTGTTTCGCATGCGACGAAGGAAAACGAATCATTTTGTCGAGGGAGGCGGGCGGCTGTTTCGGTCCTCGGGGAAACCATGTCCCGTTTCGGGCACAGATTCCGGGTCGCAGTTTCCCCGAGGGGCTCGATCGGGAAATTGCATCCCAGTCTGGGCGCCAATTCCGGGACGCAGTTTCCGCTAGAGGCCTCAACCGGAAAGCGCATCCCGTTTTGACGCTTCAGAGTGGGATGCGGTTTCCCCAGGAGGCCCCATCGGGAAACCGTGGCCCAGAATTCCCATTGCAGCAATCTGTCGATTGAACATCGTTGCACGTTCGCGCTATCATGCGTGGTTAAATGGTTAGCCATGGCAAACGGTTAGCCAAGATAAACAAAATGCAACGCCCTGTGGGCGCCGGGGGAGGAACACGGACGTGAAGCTCGATACACTCGAGATTGGAAAGGACGCCGTTGTCGCATCGGTGACATCGGACGATCAGGCACTCCGACAACATATTTTGGACATGGGCCTAACACCGGGCACCGAAGTCACCATGATGAAGTATGCCCCCATGGGCGACCCGCTCGAGATTCGCCTACGCGGCTACGAGTTGACGCTGCGCAAGGACGATGCTGCTCGCATCGAGCTCGTGGGCGTCCACGACACCGATACCGGCCCGCGCGTTAACGCCGCAATCGGTACGACGGAGCACCCGGCACTCGGCGAGGGGACGTATTCGCCCCGCGCAGCAAAGACGGCTGTGCCCGAGGGCGCACCGCTGCATTTTGCCCTCGCCGGCAACCAAAACTGCGGTAAGACCACGCTGTTCAACCAGCTTACGGGTTCCAATCAGCACGTCGGTAACTTTCCCGGCGTGACGGTCGACCGCAAGGACGGCACTATCCGTAACCATCCCGAGGCAAGCGTTACCGACCTGCCCGGCATTTACTCCCTGTCGCCGTACACAGGCGAAGAAGTTGTGAGCCGTCAGTTCATCCTCGACGAGCATCCTGACGCCATCATCGACATCATCGACGCCACCAACATCGAGCGCAACCTGTACCTGACACTGCAGCTTATGGAGCTCGATTGCCCTATGGTCATCGCGCTCAACATGATGGACGAGGTGACGGCCAACGGCGGCGCCGTGGACGTCAACCTGCTCGAGAGCCTGCTGGGCGTGCCTGTTGTCCCCATTAGCGCTGCCCGCAACGAGGGTATCGGCGAGCTGGTGGACCATGCCTTGCATGTGGCGCGTTTCCGCGAGCGTCCCGGCCGCCTGGACTTCTGCGCACCCGATGGTCCGGACGGCGGCGCGCTGCATCGCTGTATTCACGGCATCGCCAACCTTATCGAGGACCATGCCGCGACGGCGCACATTCCGGTGCGGTTTGCGGCGACCAAGCTGGTTGAAGGCGACGAGCTGGTGACCGAGGCGCTTCACCTGGACCGCAACGAACTCGACGCTATCGAGCATATCATTACCCAGATGGAGGGCGAGGCCGGCACCGACCGCCTGTCCGCGCTGGCCG
>CAJMNP010000241.1 GCA_905214895.1 uncultured bacterium
CTTCTCGCTACGAAAACTGAGCCGTTCGCCGAATATTCCGTGCATTTCGCGGTATTATAGGGGCTGCATGTCATGTCCCTTTCGAAGGGTCGCCCGGCAATCGCCAGCCACGACCCCCAGACGGGACGCCAACACGATAGAGAGGAGAGGCATGCAGTACTCACAGGAAGTGGAGAACATGTGCCCCGTTGCCAAGGGTGCATACCACGGCCCCGCACCCATCCCCGAGGAGGGCAAGTGGGTCCAGGCTAAGGAGATTTCCGACATCTCCGGTCTTACGCACGGTGTGGGTTGGTGCGCACCTCAGCAGGGCGCCTGCAAGCTCACGCTGAATGTCAAGGACGGCATCATCGAGGAGGCCCTCGTTGAGACCATCGGCTGCTCGGGCATGACCCACTCTGCCGCCATGGCTTCCGAGATCCTTCCCGGCAAGACCATCCTCGAGGCCCTCAACACCGACCTCGTCTGCGACGCCATCAACGTTGCTATGCGCGAGATTTTCCTGCAGATCGTTTACGGCCGCAGCCAGACCGCGTTCTCCGAGGGCGGCCTGCCCGTGGGCGCCTCCCTCGACGACCTCGGCAAGGGCCTTCGCTCTCAGGTCGGCACCATGTTCGGCACCAAGGCCAAGGGCGCTCGTTACCTCGAGCTCGCTCAGGGCTACGTCACCCGCATGGCTCTCAACGACAAGAACGAGATCATCGCGTTCGAGTTCCTGAACCTCGGTAAGTTCACCGACGCCGTCAAGGCCGGCAAGACTCCCGAGGAGGCCATCGCTGGCGCTATGGGCCACTATGGTCAGTGGGAGAACGCTGCCAAGTACATCGACCCGCGCACCGACGAGGAGACTCACTCCGTCGCCAGCGTGTTCCCGGTTCACGAGTAGAAAGGGAGGGAAATAACTATGACTGTTACGTTCGAAGGTTACGAGCGCCGCGCTGACAAGATCAACAAGTGCCTCGCCGACAACGGCATCGCCTCCCTCGAGGAAGCTCTGCAGATCTGCACCGACAAGGGCTTCAACCCGCGTGAGATCGTCAACAACACCCAGTCCATCGCCTTCCAGAACGCCGAGTGGGCTTACACCCTCGGTTGCGCTCTCGCTGTCAAGCGTGGCGCCAAGTCTGCTTCTGAGGCTGCTGCCATCATCGGCGAGGGCATCCAGGCCTTCACCGTTCCCGGCTCCGTCGCCGAGGACCGCAAGGTCGGTCTGGGCCACGGCAACCTGGGCGCTATGCTGCTCTCCGACGACACCGAGTGCTTCGCCTTCCTGGCTGGCCACGAGTCCTTCGCTGCCGCTGAGGGCGCTATCGGCCTGGCTCTGAACGCCAACAAGGCTCGCAAGAAGCCGCTGCGCGTTATCCTCAACGGTCTGGGCAAGGACGCCGCCCAGATCATCGCCCGCATCAACGGCTTCACCTACGTGAAGACCCAGTTCGACTACTACACGGGCGAGCTCAAGGTCGTCGAGACCATCCCCTACTCCGATGGTCCCCGCGCTGCCGTTAACTGCTACGGCTCCGACGACGTCCGCGAGGGCGTTGCCATCATGTGGCACGAGAACGTCGACATCTCGATCACCGGTAACTCCACCAACCCCACGCGCTTCCAGCACCCCGTCGCTGGCACCTACAAGAAGGAGCGCATCGAGGCTGGCAAGAAGTACTTCTCCGTCGCTTCTGGTGGCGGCACTGGCCGTACCCTGCACCCGGACAACATGGGCGCCGGCCCTGCCTCTTACGGCATGACCGACACCATGGGCCGTATGCACTCCGACGCCCAGTTCGCCGGTT
>CAJMNP010000242.1 GCA_905214895.1 uncultured bacterium
TGCTGTGATGCGGGCTGCGGAAGGGTCGATGCCCCGCGAGCAGTCCATCGATGTTCTCGCCCAAGACCGAATGAATGCACAGCGCCTCTTGCTGATCCTCGAGAGATAGCTCGGGCAAAATGCCCGTCATGCGCCGCGCAAGCATGGTCTTGCCCGAACCGGGCGAGCCGATCATGAGCAGGCCGAGCTCGCCGGCGGCCGCAAGCGCCATGCCACGTTTGGCGACCTCCTGCCCCAGCACGTCGGCATAATCGAGCTCGGGCTCAAAGGCCGCCTCGAGCACTTCAGAATCCAGGTAATGCCGCGCGGCATCCCCCATGCCGTGGGCAAGCTGAGATAGATGGTCGATGAACCCGCAGTCAACGCCCGCAAGCGGGACATGCTGATCGGACCTGCCGGCGATAAAGGAAAGCCCCATATCGCGCGCCAACAGCTGAAACGCCACCTCGCCTTTGACGGGCAGCACGGTGCCATCCAGACCAAGCTCACCTGCGATAAGGCAGCGATCGAGGTTGTCACGGGGAATCTGCTCATCGGCCGCCAGAACCGCGACGGCAATCGGCAGGTCAAAACCGCTGCCAGTTTTACGGATATCGCCGGGTGCCAGGTTGACGGTAATGCCAGAGCGCGGAATCTCGAAGCCTGCCGAGCGCATAGCGCACCGGATACGCCCGCGCGACTCCATCACCTCCATACTCGGAATGCCGAGCATCTGGATGCCCGGAACGCCACCGGCAAGCGAGACCTCGACGGTGACGGGAATTGCCTCGACGCCGCGGATACAGGCCGCGTGTACGGCAAACGTCTCGAACGCCATCACGACACCTGCCAATCGAACGCATTGTACTGGTGCTCAATCTCGGCGATATGTCCGCCGCGGATGGTGACGCCCACGGCATCGAAGCGAATCGACCTGAGCGGATAGTGCTCCATGAGATAGCAACTTGCGATACGGCGATACCGACGCTGCTTTTGGGCGTCCACGGCCTCCTCGGGAAAGACCCGCGTGGTGCAATCCAGGGCGACGCGTCTCGTCTTGACCTCGGCCATCACCACGACATCGTCGAGCTCATCGAGCAGCACCAGATCGGCTTCGCCCTCAATGCAACGATAGCCCTGCTCCAACAAGGTGTATCCACGCTCGTTAAAGTAATCGATGGTGATCAGCTCGCCCAGCATGCCGAGCTCGCGGGGACTGAGTCCCTTGATAAACTCGGGCGTAATCGCCCCGCAGTCGAGCTCGCCGTCTTCCCAGCGCTCCTTGAGTTGCTGCGTCTTGCTCTTTTTGCTTGCGGCACACATGGGGTCTCCTTTCCCGCACACTGCATTGCCCCGATGATGAGGGCGCCTTTCATGCGGGTAAGTACCGGAAACAAACCAAAAGCTGACCAAATACCGACAAAAAACGGGCCGTACGCAACTATCACGTTGCACACGGCCCGCTACCAGCAGGTTTATAAAACGCCAGAGGTCCCTGTCTCCACAATTGGCCTAGAAAAGGCGCTCAGTCTGCAGAAAGTTTCCGCAAAAGCTCACACGATGCAGCGGACAAAGTCCATGTTTGCGAATCGCCTCGATGTGCTCGGGACTTGCGTAGCCCTTCGACTCGGCCAAATGATACTCGGGGTACTCGGCGTCGTACTCGACCATCATCTCGTCACGCGTGACCTTGGCCATGATGGACGCCGCGGCGATACAGGCGATTTTGGCATCGCCCTTCACCACGTCGCGCTCGTTGGGAACGGCGCCCAAGGGGTTACCGTCCATAAGCACGCAATCGGGCTCGAGCCCCG
>CAJMNP010000243.1 GCA_905214895.1 uncultured bacterium
ACCTCGTGCACGCCGGCGACGGTGCCGCCGCGCAGCGAGTGCATGCCGATTTCCTTGGGATCGCGAGCGCCGCACATGCCCTCGCGACCGTAGACAGGGTGGTAACCTGCCTCGGGCTCAGCCTCGACTACAGCGTCGAGTAGCAGCTTAGCGGTGCCGCTGGGAGCGTCGACCTTTTGGTTGTGGTGCGTCTCGACAATCTCGCAGTCAAAGCCGGGCAGTTCGCGCGTGGCCTGGGCAACCAGATGGCGCAGGGCAGCGATGCCGATAGAGTAGTTGCCCGAATGCATGACACGGGCATTCTGGCCCAGCTCGCGCAGGCGGTCCATCTGCTCAGACGAATAACCCGTGGTGCCGGAAACGAGTGCCGCGCCTGTACGCTCGACATAGGCGACGACGGCATCGAAGGTCACGACGTTCGAGAAGTCGATGATGACGTCGGCGGCCGGTGCGCTCTCGAGCTCGGACAAGTCGAAGCCGATCTGGGCGACGATATCAAAAACGGGCTGACCGGCGGCGTCGACAACGCCCTCGGCGGTGGTGCGGATGAGCGAGCCCATACGGCCCGTTCCCATAATGACGGTCTTAATCAAGCAGACCAGCTCCCTTCAGAGCATCGGTAAGTGCAGCTCGCGTGTTGTCTGCCATGGGGCATAGCGGCATGCGGTAGTTTGCCTCGATCATACCCATCTGAGCGAGCGCCTCCTTAACGGGGATGGGGTTGACCTCGCTAAAGAGGGCGTTGATGAGTGGCTGACCGGCAATCTGGATGTCGCGGGCGCGCTCCACGTCACCGTCCAGATAGGCACGGCACATGTCGTGCACGAGCTGCGGCTGAACATCGGCCCACACGCTGATGGTGCCCGAGGCGCCCAGGCTCATGAGCGGCACGGTAAGCGCGTCCTCGCCCGAGTACATGCGGAAGTCGTCTGACAGCAGGTGGGCGATCTTGGCCGCGTAGGCGACGTTGCCCGAGGCTTCCTTAATACCCATGATGTTGGGGTGCGCGGCCAAGCGCTCTACGTTGCGCTCGCTGATGCCGCAGCCACAGCGGCCGGGGATGTTGTACAGGATGCAGGGGATGTCCACGGCATCGGCGACGGTCTTAAAGTGCTGATAGATACCCTCTTCATTGGACTTGTTGTAGTAGGGGGTGATGAGCAGCAGACCGTCGGCGCCCAGGCCCTGATAGGTGAGCGACTTGGTGAGCATGGTCTGCGTGGAGTTGGAGCCCGAGCCGGCGATGACGGGGACGCGTCCTGCAACATGCTTGACCACGGCGGCGACGACGGAGTTGTCCTCGTCATCGGTCATCGTGGCACTCTCACCGGTGGTGCCCAGGGTGAGGATGGCATCGGTGCCATTTTGCAAGTGGAAATCGATAAGGCGCTCGAGCGCGTCAAAGTCGACGCTGCCGTCCTTTTTAAACGGCGTGACGAGGGCGACGATCGAGCCCTCGAGGTTGCGGATATCCATGTTCTTCTCCTTCGCCTCCGCGATCTGGATGCGTTTGTTCCATTGAGCTGCGACTGCCAGGCGCTCGTCTTGGGCGCGACGGCGGGCACTTTCGGCGCGCGATTTGGCCAGCAGCTCGCGGCCGCACGGCAGCACGTCGAGTGTGGCAAAGTAATCGACCGGGCGCTCGGCGCGGCGGATGAGGTCGGCCGAGCCATCGGGACGCAGTAGGACCTCGGCGGAGCGCAGGCGGCCGTTGTAGTTGTAGCCCATAGAGTAGCCATGCGCGCCGGTGTCGTGAATCACGAGCAGGTCGCCCATGTCGATAT
>CAJMNP010000244.1 GCA_905214895.1 uncultured bacterium
TATGCCAGCGCGCGGCAGCCGTGACGGCCTCGTTGGCATTGGCGACTGCAACGGAGTTGGGGACGGCACCGATCATGGGCAGGTCGTTATCGGAATCGCCAAATACGGCCACCTCGTCGGACGTCAGGTCCAAAGCGCGCGCCAGCTCCAGCGCAGCGCAACCCTTGTCCCAACCTGCTGGAAGAATGTCGAACAGGCGCACACGATTGTTGGGAAACACGAGCGAGAGTTCCGGCACCTCGGCGGCAACGCGCTCGCGTAGCTCCGCGAGCTCCTCACGCGAACGAGCACTCCAGATATTCGCCTTGAACACCGGCGCATCATCGACGACAGGACGGCACGGGGCCTCTTCGCCCTTGAGCCATGCGTTGCCGCCCGACTCCATGGCGCGGCGCACACGCTCGGGGTCGCTCGTTACACAATAGGCATCGTTATTCCAAAAGTCATCGCCCAGGCTGTAGACCTTCAGATACGTATCGTCGGTCTGTTGCTCTAAGTAGTCAGCCAAGCGCATAAGGGCGGCGTTATCGGTCGCATGCGAGGCTACCACCTCGCCGTCCACAAACATGACCTGGCCGTTGCAGAACGCGCCGGTCGAGAAGCACTCGGCGCGATTGCGGAACATCCAGCCCATCGCGGAGGGCTGGCGACCCGAAACCGGGCCAAAGTGCAGACCCGCCGCCTGCATGGCATGAATGCCCTCGATGGCGTAGTCGCTGGCGCCGTCATGCCCGGCTGGAATCAGCGTATCGTCCATATCGGTCAGCACAAGTTTAATCATAAGGCCCCCTCGGTCATTCTTAATCCCGTCTATTGTACCGATGCACTAGTATAGGGAACAACAGATTCGATGCGGGAGTGCCGGCGGTGCAAACCACAAGGCTGAGAGGGCATGGGGCCCAATCCTTTGAACCTGTCAGTTAATGCTGGCGTAGGGAGCATGCCGCCTTTACAGGGGCGCTGTCTATGCACAGCGCCCCTTTTCTATGCCAAGGAGGCATGTGCAGTGATTGATTCGGAAAAGCTTAAGCAACGTATGGTCAAGGCCGTAGAGGAGATTCGAGCCACCAATCCGATGGCCGGCTCCATCACCAACACGGTGACGATCGACTTTGTCGCCAACGCGCAGCTCGCCGTGGGCGGATCGGCCGCCATGGTCTATCTGCCAGACGAGGGCGAGGCACTCGTTGCCGGCGGCGGTGCCATCTATCTCAACATGGGCACGCTCTTCCCCATCTACGAGCAGACGATTCCCCGCGCGGCCAAGGCGGCCCACGATGCCGGCAAGCCCTGGGTGCTCGATCCGGTGGGCTTGGGCATCGGCAGCCTGCGCACCCAGCTGGTAGGCGAACTCAAGCAGTACAAACCCGCCATCGTGCGCGGCAACGCCTCCGAGATCATTGCGCTCGCCGGCCTGTGGGGCCTTGAGGGCGAAGCGGCCGATCTGAGCCGCGTGCGCGGCGTCGATACCACCGACACGGTAGACGCCGCCCGCGATGCCGCCGTGGCGCTCGCCCGCTACACCGGCGGCGCCGTAGTGGTCTCGGGCGAAGTCGACCTGATTACCGACGGCACGACCGTGGCCAAGTCCCACGGCGGCAGCCCACTCATGTCCAAGATCACCGGCTGCGGCTGCTCGCAGGGCGGCGTGCTGGCCGTGTACGCCTGCGCCGCCGACCCGTTTACGGCAGCCATCTGTGGCACCGCCGTCTACAACGTTGCCGGCACGCGTGCCGCCGCCGTCGCCGATGCCCCGGCAAGCTTTAAGGTCGCCT
>CAJMNP010000245.1 GCA_905214895.1 uncultured bacterium
GTATGCAAACCACGCACATGGCGACCCCGGTACTGGAGGTCGCGCATCTCGAAAAGGTATATGGAGCGCTGGGCAACGTGACCCGTGCGCTCAACGATGTCAACTTTACCGTCAACCGCGGTGAATTCGTGGGCATCATGGGCGCTTCGGGCTCGGGCAAGTCGACGTTGCTCAACTGCGTGTCGACCATCGATAGCGCCACAAGTGGCACGATCCGCATCAACGGCCAGGACGTGACGCGCATGAAGCAGGCCAAGCTTTCGCAGTTCCGCCGTGAGGAGCTCGGCTTTATCTTCCAGGATTCCAACCTGCTCGATACGCTCACGGCACGCGAGAACATCGCCCTGCCGCTCACCATCGCCCGCACAAACTCGGCAGAGATCTCGACCCGCGTGCAAGATGTGGCAGCGCGCCTGTCCATCAGTCAGGTGCTCGACAAGTATCCCTACCAGATGTCCGGCGGTCAGCAGCAGCGCGTTGCCGCGGCTCGCGCGCTCGTCACCGACCCCACCATGATCATGGCCGACGAACCCACCGGTGCTCTCGATTCCAAGAGCGCTCGTCTGCTGCTCGAGAGCCTGGAGGCCCTCAATCGCCGCCTGCGCGCTACGGTGCTCATGGTCACGCACGACAGCTTTGCCGCCAGCTACACGAGCCGTGTGCTGTTTATTCGCGACGGCAAGATCTTCACCGAGCTGCGCCGCGGCGACACCGACCGCCGAGAGTTCTTCGACCGCATTATGGAGGTCGTTGCCATGATGGGCGGTGAGGGCTCCGATGCTCTGTAAACTCGCTTGGGGCAACGTCCGCCGCGCCGGCCGCGACTACCTCGTCTACCTTTTGACGCTCACCCTGGGTGTCACGGTCTTCTATGCCTTCAATACCGTCTCGATGCAGGTCGACATTGCCGGCATCAAGGAGCAGGGACTGTCCGAGCTCATGGGCAGCATGCTCGGCTACCTCACGTACTTTTTGGCCGGCGTCATGGCCTTTTTGATGGTGTATGCCAACAACTTCATTATGAAACGCCGCAAGAAGGAGTTTGGCCTGTACCAGGTGCTCGGCATGGGGCGCGGTCGCGTTGCCACGATCATGGCGCTCGAGACCGTGATCGTTTCGGTCGGCGCCTTTGTCGCCGGCATTGTGCTGGGCGTGGGGCTCTCCCAGCTCATGACATTCTTTACGGCCTCGCTCTTTAAGACACAGATCGCTAATTTCCACTTCTTTTTCTCGGTGCATGCGTTCAACCTGACCCTTGCCTGCATGCTCGTAATGTTTGTGCTCACGTTACTGCTGAACCTGCGCGCCGTTCGTCGCACTAAGCTCATTGAGCTCATGGGTGCCGAGCGTCGCAACGAGAGCATCAAGACGCGCAATCCCTGGATCGCGATTGTCATCTTTGCTGTGGGCGTGGTGCTGGTGGGCGTGGCCTATTACCGTCTGCTACGTGATGGGTTCCCGCTAACCGAGACGGGCGACAAGCTGCACGGGGCCATGAGCCAGTTCGGCATTACGACCGCTATGGTTACGGTAGGCACCTTTGCGTTGTTCTGGGGACTCTCGGGCATGCTCATCAAGCTGCTGCAGAGCTTGCGCGGCGTGTATTGGCGCGGCCTCAACATGTTTACCGTGCGCCAGCTTTCGGCCAAGGTCAATACGGTGTGCTTTTCGATGGGCGTCATCGCGATGATTCTGTTCCTTGCCATCACTTCGGTGACGTGCGGTATGTCGATCGCCAACGTGATGAACGAAAACCTGGAGCGCTATAACCCTGT
>CAJMNP010000246.1 GCA_905214895.1 uncultured bacterium
GCCTGATGATGACGGTGGGTCTCGTACTCCTCGGTCAGGAACCACTGGATGGACTCGTAGTAGCGCCACTCAATAAACTGGCCGATCTCGTTGCCCATAAAGTTGAGCTTGGCACCGGGGTGCGTCATCTGGTAGAAGGCCAGCGTGCGCAGGCCGGCAAACTGGCGCCACCAGTCGCCCGGCATACGGCCGATGAGCGAGCACTTGCCATGCACGACCTCGTCGTGGCTCAGCGGGCAGATGAAGTTCTCGGTAAAGGCGTACATGATGGAGAACGTGAGCAGGCCGTGGTTGCCGGGGCGCCACGGAAAATCGGTCTGCATGTAGTGCAGGGTGTCGTTCATCCAGCCCATGTCCCACTTGTAGTGGAAGCCCAGGCCGCCGTCCTGCGGCGGATAGGTCACGAGCGGCCACGCGGTGGACTCCTCGGCCATCATCATCACGTCGGGGAAGTGGGCCTCCACGGCGCAGTTGACCTGGCGGATAAACGCGCTGGCGTCCAGGTCCTCCTCGGTACCGTACTTGTTGAACTTCTTTTGGCCGGGATCGTCGATGCCAAAGTTGAGGTACAGCATACTGGACACGCCGTCCATGCGAATGCCGTCAACGTGGAAGTTCTCGAGCCAATACAGCACGTTGGAGACCAGGAAGGAGCGGACCTCGCCGCGCGCGAAGTCAAACTTGTGCGTGCCCCAGTTGGGGTGAATCTCGTGCTCAAACAACATGTGGCCGTTAAAGGTGGCAAGGCCGTGGGAGTCGGCGCAAAAACCGCCGGGCACCCAGTCCATGATCACTCCAATACCCGCCTCGTGGCATGCATCGATAAAGTGCATGAGCTGCTGCGGGTTGCCGTAGCGCGACGTGGCGGCGTAATAGCCGGTTGTCTGGTAGCCCCAGGAGCCGTCGAAGGGATGCTCCATAAGCGGCATGACCTCGATATGCGTGTAGCCCATGTCGCGCACGTAGTCCACGAGCTCCACCGACAGGTCGTCGTAGGTGTAGAACTCGCCGCGCTGCGCGGGGAAGGGATCCATGGGGCCGGGGTAGTTGCCGTACTCGTCGGGTTCGCCCTGCGGCGCGTCGCCGTGCCGCTTCCACGAGCCAATATGCACCTCGTAGATGTTGAGCGGCTGCGACATGTGGTTGTGGCTGGCGCGGCGCTTGAGCCATGCGGCATCGTTCCACTTGTAGCCATCGAGGGTCCACAGCACGCTAGCGGTACCCGGAGGGCATTCGGCCTTAAAGGCATACGGATCGGCCTTGTAGAGCTTTTCGCCCTCGTTGGTCTCGATAAGGTACTTATAGAGCTGGCCCTGCTCGGCGCCAGGAATAAAGCCTTCCCAAATAGCGCTCGTATGCATGGGCACCAGCGGATTGGCTTCCTCGTCCCAGTCGTTAAATTCGCCAATGACGTGGACGCTCTTTACGTCGGGCGCCCAAACGCAAAAGCGCCAGCCACGCGTACGGTTCTGTGTGTCGGGGTGCGCGCCCATCTTTTCCCAGCTGCGCTCCCATGTGCCGATGCCAAACAGGTAGACATCGTCCTTGGTGAGCTCCGGTGCATGCGGGGCGGCTTTACGGGTAGCGGGCTTTTTGGTTGCTGGCTTTAGCTTTGTATCGCTCACGTTTGATCCCATCATGACGCGGCAGCGTGTTGCCTTGGTGACTAGATGCGAAAGGTCCAAGGCTGCACGAATCGAAGGGACGGCGATAGTTCTATGATTCGTTCCACCTCGCGTGCTCGGTGGAACTTTCGGCA
>CAJMNP010000247.1 GCA_905214895.1 uncultured bacterium
AGCTCTACGATCGGCGACCTGAACAACAACACGTCTGACGACTACGCAAACGGTACCGCAACCTCATCGGTCAGCTCTGACGATTCCGATGACTCAGGCGATTCGAACGATTCGGACTACTACGAAGAGCCCACCGGCGACGGCAACGGCTACGAAGCCAATTATTAGTTACGGCGTTTTACCAAACGCCGTAACGGCTCGACGCTGCGCGCCGCCCAAGGCGACAATTTGTCATTCAAAAGGCAGGGCATGACCAGAAGGTCAATGCCCTGCCTTTTTCATGCCAACTTGTTCGCCTTGGACGTCGCTCGCTGACGTTGGCTCAACCTGCGGTGCTAACTACTCCCCTTGCACCAAAAACCGCCCCGTTCTCTGTAGAGGACGGGGCGGTTTTGCTTACCTAAATTGTTCGAGTTCCTTATGCGAAGCGGGCGACGAGTTCCTGGAGGACGTCGGTCATCTTGACGAGCGAGCTGACCGGGACAAACTCGTTAACGCCGTGGTAGCAGTAGCCACCCGTGGAAAGGTTGGGGCAGGGCAGGCCGCGGAACGACAGCTGCGCACCGTCGGTACCACCGCGAATCGGAAGCACCTGGGGCTCAATGCCGCAGGCAAGGTAGGCTTCCTTGGCAACATCAATAAGCTCGGGATAGTCACGAACGATCTCGGCCATATTTCGATACTGCTGCTTAATCTCGACTGTCACGCGCTCCTCGCCCAAACGCTGGTTGAGCATGGCGGCGGCGGAATCAATCAGATCGAGCTTCTGCTGGAACTTGGCTGCGTCGTGATCGCGGACGATATAGCGCGCGGTGGCGTGATCGACGGTCGCCGAGACGCCTTCAAGGTGATAGAAGCCCTCGTAGCCCTCGGTGTATTCCGGACGCTGCTCGTAGGGGAGCAGGGCATTGAAGTCGCAGAACAGATTGCCTGCGTTGACCATGCGGCCCTTGGCGTCACCGGGATGGATGGACTGGCCCTCAAAGCGAACGGTTGCCTCGGCGGCGTTAAAGCACTCCCACTCCAGCTCGCCAATGGGACCGCCGTCGACCGTGTAGGCGTACTTGCAGCCAAAGGCCTCGATGTCCAACAGCTCGGCGCCGTGGCCGATCTCCTCGTCAGGGCAGAAGCAAATGCCGAGTGCGGGGTGGGGCAGCGAGGGGTCCTGAGCGATACGCGCGACAAGCGACATGATCTCGGCGACGCCTGCCTTGTCGTCCGCGCCAAGCAGTGTGGTGCCGTCGCTGCAGACCAAGTCCTCACCCACAAGGTCGTTCAGGGCGGGAAGCTTGGCGGTGCTCATGGCCACGGGCTTACCGTCAACGGTACCGCAGACCAGGTCGCCGCCTTCATAGTGCACAATGTGCGGCTTCACGCCGGCGCCCGGCGCAACCTCGGTGGTGTCGAGGTGTGCGATCAGTCCCAGGGCGGGCTTGTTCTCAGCGCCCACACTTGCGGGGATATGCGCGCAGACATAGGCGTGCTCGGTCACGTGGGCATCTTCCGCACCAAGCTCGCGCAGCTCTTCAGCCAGCACGTTGGCTAGGTCAAACTGAACGGCGCTCGAGGGCACCTGGTCGCAGTTTGCATCCTCGGATTGCGTGTTGATTTGGACGTAGCGCAAAAAGCGCTCGAGGACATCGGGGTTCGTGGTGGTGTTTTCCATAAAGACCGCTCCAATCTTGGTCGTCGTGTGCAACAAGAACTCTAGCACGGTATGCCACGGCATACCGCGAC
>CAJMNP010000248.1 GCA_905214895.1 uncultured bacterium
GCCGCGATGCTCACGAGCTCGGGCATGGCCGCGAACTTCCTCGCGATCTTTAACGTGGCCGGCGCCGGCGATCACGTGGTCGCAAGCTCTGCCATCTACGGCGGTACCTATAACCTGCTCGCCCATACCATGGAGCGTATGGGTCTGACCTGCACGTTCGTTGCCCCCGATTGCACCGACGAGGAGCTCGAGGCAGCCTTTGAGCCCAACACCAAGCTCGTCTTTGGCGAGACGATCGCTAACCCCGCCCTTGCCGTGCTCGATATTGAGCGCTTTGCCAAGGCCGCGCATGACCACGGCGTGCCGCTGATGGTCGACAACACCTTCCCGACGCCCGTGATGTGCCGTCCCTTTGAGTGGGGCGCCGACATCGTCACGCACTCCACCACCAAGTACATGGATGGCCATGCGGCCTACCTGGGTGGCGTGATCGTCGATCACGGCCAGTTTGACTGGATGGCCCATGCGGACAAGTTCCCGGGTCTCACCACGCCCGACGAGAGCTATCACGGCGTGACGTATGCCGAGAAGTTCGGTCGCGAGGGCGCCTTCATTACCAAGGCCACCGCGCAGCTTATGCGCGACCTCGGCCCCATGCAGAACCCGCAGGCGGCCTTCTTCCTGAACAGCTCGCTCGAGAGCCTGCATGTACGCATGCCGCGCCATTGTGAGAACGGCCTGGCCGTTGCCAAGTTCCTGCAGAGCCATCCCAAGGTACGCTTCGTGAGCTATCCGGGCCTGGAGGGCGATAAGTACTATGACATCGCTCAGAAGTACATGCCCAACGGCACCTGCGGCGTTGTGAGCTTTGGCTTTAACGGTGGTCGCGCGGCAGCCGAGACCTTTATGAAGAGCCTCAAGCTCGCCCAGATCGCCACGCATGTGGCCGACGCCCGCACTTGCTGCCTGCATCCTGCTAATGCTACGCATCGCCAGATGAACGACGAGGAGCTCATCGCCTGCGGTATCTCCGCCGACATGGTGCGCCTGTCGTGCGGCCTCGAGGACACGGCCGATCTGATTGCCGACCTTGAGCAGGCGCTCGAGCAGTGCTAGGCTAGCGTTCGCACAAGGCGCCGATGCTGGCAGAAAGCTTCGGCGACCTTTCGTTCCGATTCCGTAGGCGGGACCCCAATCGCGACTGTTTACAGGCGATTGGGGCCCCGTTTTTGCGTTGCGCCACTCGAAAGGATGGATATGGAGAAAACCGCAGAGCAGCTGCGCCGCGAGCGTATTGCCCTAGAGGGCGACACCCATGGCAAGAACAAGTGGGCGATTCTGTTTACCGTGCTCATCATGACGTTTATGGTATGTCTGGATTCGACCGTCGTGACCGTGGCGCTGCCCGTGATGCAGAAGGAGCTGGGCGTGGGCCTCGATCGCATTCAGCTGGTAAGCTCGGTGTATCTGCTTGCGACTTGCGTGGCTATGTTGCCGTTTGGCCGTCTGGGCGACGTGCGCGGCAAGGTGAATGTGTTTCAGCTGGGCGTCATCGTTTTTTCGGTCGGTTCGCTGCTGTGCGGCCTTTCGGCCTCGCTCGAGGTTCTTATCCTGGCACGCATTGTTCAGGGCGTCGGTTGCGCGGCAGCCATGGCTAACAACATGGGTATCATCACCGAGTCGTTTCCGGCGCGCGAACGAGGCCGTGCCATGGGTATTCTCGCGACCTTTGTGGCCCTCGGCATGATGTGTGGCCCCGTGCTCGGCGGCATGCTGGTGGCAAGCTTTCC
>CAJMNP010000249.1 GCA_905214895.1 uncultured bacterium
GGCTCCATCGACCCGGCTACCGTGTGCTACCTGCAGCGCGAGGGCGGCTACACCTTCGACGAGGTCGACGAGATGATGAACAAGAAGTCCGGCCTTTTGGCTGTGACCGGCGGCAAGACCAACGACTGCCGCAACGTCGAGGAGCTTGCTGCTGCCGGCGATCCCGAGGCTCAGCTCGCCTTCGACATGTTCGTCTACAAGATTGCCGCCAAGGCCGCCGAGATGGCAACCTCCATGTGCGGCATGGACACGCTTGTCTTTACCGCTGGCATCGGCGAGCACGCTCCGGCCGTCCGCGCTGGCGTGGCCGACCGTCTGGCCTTTATGGGCGTCAAGATGGACCACGCCCGCAACGCCCTGCGCGGCGACGGCGCTTGGTGCCTGTCCGCCAAGGATTCCAAGGTCAAGATCTTCGTCATCCCCACGGACGAGGAGTTCATGATCGCTTCCGACGTCGAGCGCATCGTTAACGGCAAGTAATTGATGCAAGGGGAGGGGACTGGATGGCCTTGTGCCGTTCAGCCCCCTTTTATGCACTTTGAGCGAAGAGTTTAATAGATATTTATTGAATTCTGATAACTTCTTATTAAGGATACGGCCGCCTTATGGGTTTGCCGACCGTACTGTAATCACGAAGGAGTCTCATGAACGTACTTGTTGTCAACGCCGGCAGCTCGAGCCTTAAATATCAGCTTTTGAACACCGATACCCGCGAGGTTTTCGCCAAGGGTAACTGCGAGCGTATCGGCTCGGAGATGGGTATCTTTGGCCATTCCGAGAACGGTGGCGCCAAGCAGACCGAGGAGATTCCTTTCCCCGACCACCGTTCGGCTATCGCGCGCGTGCTCGAGGAGCTCGAGAAGACCGACTTTACGATCGATGGCATCGGCCACCGTATCGTTCAGGGCGGCTGGTACTTCGATGATTCCGCGGTCGTCGACGATGAGGTCATGGCTAAGATTCTCGAGGTGGCGCCGCTCGCCCCGCTGCACAACTACGGCGAGGCCGCAGCGATTGAGTACTGCCGTGAGAAGTATCCGGAGCTGCCCAACGTGGCCGTCTTCGATACCTCGTTCCACATGACCATGCCCGAGGTCGCCTACACCTACGCCCTGCCCAAGGACGTGTGCGACAAGTATCACGTGCGCAAGTACGGCGCCCACGGCACGAGCCACCGTTACGAGTGGATGATGGCCAAGGAGATTCTGGGCACGCGCTGCCACCGTCTGCTTTCGTGCCACCTGGGCAACGGCGCTTCGCTCGCCGCCATCGAGGACGGCGTGTGCCGCGATACCACGATGGGCCTCACGCCGCTCGACGGCCTGATGATGGGCACCCGTTGCGGTTCCATCGACCCGGCCACCGTGTGCTACCTGCAGCGCGAGGGCGGCTACAGTTACCAGGAAGTCGACGACATGATGAACAAGCAGTCCGGCTTGCTTGCCATCTCGGGCATCTCCAACGACGCCCGCGACATCCGTACGCGCGCCTCCGAGGGCGACGAGCGCTGCCTGCTCGCCTTCGATATGTTCGCCTACAAGGCCATGCAGCAGGCCGGCTCCATGATCGCTTCCATGGCGGGCGTGGACACCATTACCTTTACCGCCGGCATTGGCGAGAACGACTGGTCGATCCGCAAGGCTTTCTGCGACT
>CAJMNP010000250.1 GCA_905214895.1 uncultured bacterium
GCAAGGTTTTGGTCAGTTAGGCAGGGTTGTTGAAAACTCGACCCGCCGTTTGCCGGCAACCATCGACCGTCCAAGGCGTCACGCGTCCTTGGCCAGGCTTCGCGCCCTAGGCTCTGATCTGCCATCACCAAAAACGGAAAGGACGTGGGCGCTATGACCGAAGCCGTTGTTG
This sequence comes from uncultured bacterium, assembly GCA_905214895.1. The sequence continues at coordinate 173 of CAJMNP010000250.1, forward strand.
AAAACTACGAGACCACGACCAGGGGCTCCGCCTCGATGGCAGCCTATCGCGCCGTACGCATCCTGCAGCTCTTGAGCGAGAACACCGGCGAGGACAAGGCACTGCTTTCCGACGAGCTGGTCGAGCTCCTCGCCCATCCCGACGACCCCGCCCGCATGCCCATCTCGGCGGCACGCCGCAGCATCTATACCTCAATATCTGCACTTCGTCACGCCGGATACGAAATCGACTATAAACGCGGCGTGGGCTATCGGCTCCTCACCCGCCCGCTTGCTGACGAAGAGATCATACGGCTCCACGGCATGGTCATGCGCAACCGATCGACGCCCATAGCCATTCGAAAGAGCATGGCGCAGCACCTGGTCGCCATGGCGAGCGCCGATGTTCGCGACTATCTCGATATGCCCGAACCGGCACCGGCCGCCAACGACGCACCCGTCAAGACAACGCGTCCGCACGCCAAGCGTATCGACACGTGCGAGCTCATCGAACAGGCCATCGACCATGGAACAACCGTCAGCTTTGATATCACAAACGTCCTGACCCGAGGCGAAATCGAGGTGGTGCGGATGACGGTCCGGCCCTTTGCCATCAGGCAACGCGATGGCGTCTCGTATCTGCTGGGAACGGTCTACGACACCCGAGGCGCCGACGACACCCTGCGCACCGTTGAGGTCAGCCGCATGAAAAACGTCAGCACGCGCTTGCTCGACGGCAAGAAACTCTTTGCCGCGCTAGACGATGAGAACGCCTCCGCCGCATAAGAACCTCCGCCGTCCATTCGACTACCCGTACCGCCCATCCGGTTCTGTATTAAAAAACCCGCCAGGTTATTGTAAAAATGGACATCCGCGCTACTATAGTTCCACTTGCACTTTGTTTGAGTGCAGTGTTTCCAGCCATTTCTATACTTGGGGGTAACGATATGAAGGACATCACCATCAGCCGCAGGAGCCTTCTGGTCTCTGCTGGCCTGCTCGCGCTCGCTCCGCTCGCCGGATGCGGCGGCAACTCTGGTTCCGGCTCTGCTGCCGCCGGTTCCGACTACACCGTCGGCGTTCTGCAGCTCACCGAACACTCCGCACTCGACGCCGCCAACGACGGCTTTGTCAAGGCCATCAAGAAGAGCGGTCTCAAGGTCAAGATCGATCAGAAGAACGCCCAGAACGACCAGTCCACGTGTAAGTCCATCGCCGACAAGTTCGTGGGCGATGGCGTCGACCTGATCTATGCCATCGCTACGCCCGCCGCGCAGGCCGCCGCTGGCGCCACCGCCGATATCCCCGTCGTGGGCTGCGCCATCACCGACTACGCTGCCTCGGGCCTGGTCCAGGACAACGATAAGCCCGGCACCAACGTCACTGGCGCCTCCGACCTCACCCCGGTCGCCGAGCAGCTCGAGATGATGCAGAAGGTCCTACCCGACGTAAAGAAGGTCGGCCTGCTCTACTGCACCGCCGAGTCCAACTCCGACGTCCAGA
>CAJMNP010000251.1 GCA_905214895.1 uncultured bacterium
GAGGATCATGTCCCCCTTTTCCGCGGAAACCCCGGCAGTTGCGAAGAGCTGCCGGGGTTTCTGTCGTTTGGGGGTTGAGTTGGTGCGCGGCAATCGAGACGTTGAGCCGCAGGCCCACCGTGCGCAATGCGCAGCGCCGCCAACTTGCGGTCCACAGCGACGCCTCCCCATCGCGCTCCGCGCTATACTCGTCCGCATGGATATCAACGCATGTAACATAGCAACGCCCGCCGTGGCCACGTCGACGGCGCAGCCCGCCTCCGTTCCCACGCCCGTCGTGGGCCGCTTCGCCCCGTCGCCCTCGGGCCGCATGCACCTGGGCAACGTGTTCAGCTGCCTGTGTGCGTGGCTTTCGGCCCGCAGCCAGGGCGGCAGCATCGTGTTGCGCATCGAGGACCTGGACGATCGCTGCAAGCGCCCGGAACTTGCCGCTCAATTGATTGACGACCTGGCCTGGCTGGGACTCGAGTGGGACGAAGGCCCCTACTACCAGCACGATCGCCTAGACCTGTACGAGAGCGCTTTGCGCAAGCTGCAAGACGCCGGCCTCACCTACCCCTGCTTTTGCACGCGCGCCGAACTCCATGCCGCAAGCGCGCCGCATGCCAGCGACGGTACGCCCATCTACCGCGGCGCCTGCCGAAACCTTTCTGCCAAAGAAATCGCCCGCCGCAGCGCTCTGCGCGCCCCAGCCACGCGTCTGCGCGTGCCCACCGTCGATAACCTCGCAGACGACGTGATCGAATTCGTGGACCGCACGTACGGAGCCCAATGCGAGGCACTCGCTACCGAGTGCGGCGACTTTTTGGTGCGCCGCAGCGACGGCGTGTTTGCCTATCAGCTGGCCGTGGTGGTCGATGACGCCGCCATGGGCGTCACCGAGGTCGTGCGCGGATGCGACCTGCTGGGGTCCACGCCGCGCCAAATCTACCTGCAGCATCTGCTGGGTCTTTCCACGCCGCACTACGCACATATTCCGCTGCTCATGTCGCCGGATGGCCGTCGCCTTTCCAAGCGCGACCGCGATCTGGACCTGGGCGAGCTCCGCGCCCGCTTTGGCACACCCGAGGCACTACTGGGATGGCTCGCCGGACAAACGGGCATCGCACCGGACACCATACCGCGTACTGCCGAGCAACTGGCTGAGCACTTTAGCTGGGACGTCATCCGCGCGCATCGGGAAAACATCACTGTAACGACCGAGTAGCCAGCCGTCCCACCCCTACGCAACATCCCAAGGCATAAGCTCGTCGCCCAGGCGAACGATGCAGTCGTAGAGCACGGTGTGGCGCTCGGCTGGGTTGGCATCCCGATGAAAATGCCCGTAGTACCAGCGCTTGTAGTCCAAGCGGTCCTCCAGCTCATCGAAAAATGCCGTAAGCCGATCAGCGGCGGGGTAATTCCAGCCAGGTGCCGGATAGAGCGTGGGCGAGAGCATGCGCGTGGAACAAGTGTGGGTTATCACGTAGTCGACCTTCCAGTCCACGCTATCGAGCTTTGCCCGCGCTTCCTCAAAGTTGCGCTCACCCGGCAACTCCTGCGGCCACCAGCTGGAATATGGCACGCGGTATTCCTTGTCCACACTCGTGGCGCCGCCCATGGTAAAGATCGTTGAGCCGTCGAGCTCAAAAACCTCGCC
>CAJMNP010000252.1 GCA_905214895.1 uncultured bacterium
AGATGGAGGCCTCGGGCCACGAGCTCACCGGCCTTCTGCTCACCTACCCGGTGCATCAGGCCTGCGACATCCTGTTCTGCAAGGGCAACGTCGTGCCGGTCGGTCGCGACCAGCTGCCGCACATCGAGCTCACCCGCACCATCGCACGCCGCTTTAACAACCGTTACGGCAAGGTGTTCCCCGAGGTCGACGCGCTTCTGTCCGAGACCCCGCTGCTGCCCGGCCTTGACGGTCGCAAGATGAGCAAGAGCTACGGCAACGCCATCAACATCTCGATGACCGCCGAGGAGACTGCCAAGCGCATCAAGAAGAGCCAGACCGACTCCGAGCGCATGATCACGTTTGATCCCGAGAACCGCCCTGGCGTATCCGGCCTGCTTTCGACGGCCGCCATCTGCACTGGTCGTTCCGAGGTCGAGATTGCCGAGGAGATCGGCATGGGCGGCTCCGGCCAACTCAAGAAGTACGTGACCGAGGCCGTCAACGAATACTTCGCCCCGATCCGTGAGCGTCGCCAGCGCTACGAGAACGACCTGGATTACGTCAAGGACGTGCTTCACGAGGGCAATCGCCGAGCCAACGAGATCGCCGAGCAGACCCTGGCCGAGGTTCAGGACGCCATGGGCATGGTGTACTAGACCAATCTGCTGGCTTGAGCTTTCGATTGCTTTAGAGCGGGCGCTACGGCGTCCGCTTTTTTGTTACCCGACCGGTTCGGCTCCGTCCATCGCACTCCCCCGACAAACAGGAACAGGCCCGCTGGCAGTTAGTTGCCAGCGGGCCTGTTCCCGAAGTACACCGTTGAATCGCACAGAGGGGAGGAATGCGAATCAAACTCAACAGGGCAGGCTTTTTCATCGCCTATTGCCTGCTCCGTTGCTGAAAACAATATAGTTCCCCGTGGTTTACTTTCTAACGGCAAAATACGCCGTCACACCTTCTCCATAAGTTAACCCCGGTAAACTAAAACCACCACAAAGGGGACAGGCACCTTTGTGGTGGTTTTGGCCACGGCGGAGCCGCTAGAGCCCTGCTGGCCAGCGACAGACGGCCAAGTCGACGTGCATGTCGTCCTTAAACGTCACGCCCTCCCCCAGCAAAAGTTCGCGCTGAGCATCGGGACCGCCAAAAGCAAAGCCCTCGCAAATGCGGCCATCGGCAAACACCACACGATGGCAGGGAATCTGACCAGGGCGCGGATTGCTATGCAGGGCATACCCCACGTACCGCGCACTTCGTGGACGACCGGCGAGCAGCGCCACCTGGCCGTACGTGGCGACCATCCCTTCGGGGATCTGCTCGACCACCTCGTACACCCGCTCAAAAAAGCCCTCAGACGCCATTGCTCGCTCCCTTCAACCCAAACCAGCATAAACCACCAAAAAGGGGACAGGCACCTTTGTGGTGGTTTTGACCGGAAAGCTAGTTGGCGGGGCGGAAGAAGGCTACGGCTACGGCGCCGGGGCCCACGTGGGTGCCGATAGTGGCGCCAATGGTGTGGATGGGCAGCTCGCTCTCGGCATGGCCAGCCCACAGCGCCGCACTGTCCTCGATATACTTCTTGAGCACCGCATCCGAAAGGCCCGTATAGCCGAGCGCCAGCGGCATGGAAAAGTCGATGCCGCCCGCCTTTTCGA
>CAJMNP010000253.1 GCA_905214895.1 uncultured bacterium
TGGGCGACGATGCCTTCGACCGCGTGCTCGATGTCAATCTCAAGGGCACGTTCAACACGACGCGCGCGCTCACCAAGACCTTTATGCGTCAGCGCGGCGGTTGCGTCATCAACATGAGCTCGGTCGTGGGCCTAATGGGCAATGCCGGGCAAGCCAACTACGCTGCCTCCAAGGCGGGCGTGATAGGGCTTACCAAGGCGGTGGCACGCGAGCTTGCGCCCCGCGGCGTGAGGGTTAATGCGGTCGCTCCCGGGTTTGTCGAGACAGATATGACGGCAAAGCTCTCGGAGAAGGTGCGTGCGGCAACCGAGGAACAGATTCCCCTTAAGCGCATGGCACGCCCCGAGGAAGTGGCCGGCGTGGTGCGCTTTTTGGCGAGTGATGCGGCTGCCTACATTACGGGTGAGGTCGTGCGCGTCGACGGCGGAATGGCGATGTAGAAACCAGGGCCGAAGAACGGCTTGAATGAGGAGAGCATGATGGAACAGAGAGTTGCAATCACCGGCATCGGTGCCGTGTCGCCGCTTGGCAACACCGCGCTTGCCACCTGGGCGGCCATGTGTGCCGGGACCTGTGGCATCGGCCCGATTACGCACTTCGATACGGATGCGTTTGCCGTCAAGGTGGCGGCCGAGGTCAAGGGCTTTGACGGCAACGACTACTTTGGCAAGCACGATGCCAAGCACTTAGACCCCTGCGTTCAGTTTGCACTGGCGGCGTCGGACGAGGCCATGCACGATGCGGGCTTTGATGTCGAAGGCGCCATCGATCGCGAGCGCCTGGGCGTCTACGTGGGTTCAGGCGTGGGCGGCATGCAGACGCTTGTCGACAACGTCCATACGATTGCCGACCGTGGGCCCCGCCGCGCATCGCCTTACATGATTGCGATGATGATTCCCAATATGGCTTCGGGCAATATCGCGATCCGCCACAAGGCAAAAGGCCCGACCCTGCCCGTGGTGACCGCGTGCGCGACCTCGGCTCATGCCGTGGGCGAGGCGTTCCGCGCCATCAAGCATGGCTATGCCGATGCGATTCTCGCCGGCGGTGCCGAGGCGGCCATCATCCCCGATGCCGTTGCGGGCTTTACGTCCTGCCGTGCACTCACTACCAATCCCGATCCTGCGACGGCTTGTCGTCCGTTCGATGCGAATCGCGACGGCTTTGTGATGGGCGAGGGCGCCTGCGTGCTCGTGCTCGAGAGCATGGAACATGCGCAGGCGCGCGGTGTGCACATTTATGCCGAGGTCGTGGGCTACGGCAACACCGATGATGCCTATCACATCACGAGCCCCGATCCCGAGGCTGCTGGCATTGCCCGCGCGATATCGCTGGCGGTGACCGAGGGCGACGTCAAGCCTTCCGAGGGTCTCTACATCAATGCCCACGGCACATCGACCAAGCTCAACGATTCGTCCGAGACGGCGGGCATTAAGCGTGCGCTCGGCGAGGACGCGGCGCGCGCCGCGCACGTTTCGTCGACTAAGTCGATGACCGGTCACATGATCGGTGCCACGGGTGCCATCGAGGTCATGGCCTGCGCCATGGCGCTCGAGCAGGGCGTGGTGCCGCCGACCATTAACTACCACACGCCCGATCCCGCCTGCGATCTTGACTACACGCCCA
>CAJMNP010000254.1 GCA_905214895.1 uncultured bacterium
GAGCACGCGCTTATTGTGCATGGGGAGGTTCTCCTTGGTGGCATGTGGCCAAAAAAGAAAAGCGGCGCGGGAGGCTGGTTCCGCGCCGCAGACATTGTAGCAAGTTCAGGCGTCCTGTGGGATACCCTGCCGGGATGAGCTCAGGCTGCCAGAAGAGAGGGGAGACCGGCGTGCCTTGGGCTCATCGACAAGTGACGGGCCCTTAGTCCTGGAACAGTGCCGTGGACAGGTAGCGCTCGCCGGTGTCGGCAAGCAGGGCCACGATGGTCTTGCCCTCGTTCTCGGGGCGCTTGGCCAGCTGCAGTGCGGCCCACACGGCGGCACCGGACGAAATGCCCACGAGCACGCCCTCCTTGTGGCCCACGGCGCGGCCGGTCGCAAAGGCGTCCTCGTTCTCGACGGGGATGATCTCGTCGTAGACCTGAGTGTCGAGGACGTCGGGCACAAAGCCGGCGCCGATGCCTTGGATCTTGTGCGGGCCGGCCTGGCCCTTGGAGAGCACCGGGGAGGTGGCGGGCTCGACGGCGACGACCTTAATCTCGGGGTTCTGCTCCTTGAGGAACTCACCCACGCCGGTCACGGTACCACCGGTGCCAACGCCGGCGACGAAGATGTCGACCCGACCGTCGGTGTCGTCCCAGATCTCGGGGCCGGTCGTGGCCTTGTGAATGGCCGGGTTCGCTGGGTTCACGAACTGGCCGGCGATGATGCTGTTGGGAGTCTCCTTCTGCAGCTCCTCGGCCTTGGCGATAGCGCCCTTCATGCCCTTGGAGCCGTCGGTGAGCACGAGCTGCGCACCGTATGCCTGCATCAGCTTGCGGCGCTCGACGGACATGGTCTCGGGCATGGTGATGATCACCTTGTAGCCGCGGGCCGCCGCCACCGAGGCGATGCCGACACCGGTGTTGCCGCTCGTGGGCTCGATGATGGTGTAATCGCCGCCGCGCACGAGCTTGCCGGCCTTCTCGGCCTCGTCAATCATGTTCTTGGCGACGCGGTCTTTAACGGACCCGGCGGGGTTGAAATATTCCAGTTTGACGAGCACGCGAGCCTTGAGGTCCTCATCGGCCTCAAAGTGGGTGAGCTCCAGAAGCGGGGTGTGGCCGATAAGCTGATCGATGGACGTGTAAACCTTGCTCATGGTGAACCTCCAAAGTGTTCAAGTTACTGGTTACCGTGCGATGTTATGATGTGTCTAGCAGATAAACCTATAAACCTTATAGGTTGTTCGTTTAGCTGTTGGGAAGCATACTAGACACTAAAGCCTAGTAATGCAATAGGAAATAGGAGATTATTTCAAGTTGATTAACCATCTTGACCGGAACGGGTATTACCAAAGCCATTTTTTCGGCTAGAATTTCAGCGGACTAAAAGACCGAAAGGCAGCACTGTACATGTTGGTTTCCACAAAGGGCAGATATGCCCTGCGCGTTATGGTCGATCTGGCCGAGCACCAGGCGACAGGCCGTATCCCGCTTAAAGAGATTGCGGCGCGACAGGCGATTTCCGAGAAATATCTCGAGAACATCTTGGCTACGCTCGTGCGCGCCAATATGCTCTCGGGCATGCGCGGCAAGGGCGGCGGCTATGTGCTCACGCGCCCGCCCGAGCAGTACACGGTGGG
>CAJMNP010000255.1 GCA_905214895.1 uncultured bacterium
AGCCCTTCACCCCGAGCGACCTGAACACCGAGACCAACGGCCTCAAGGTGTCCATCACCTACGCCAAGGACGCTCTTGCCACCGACCCGGTAACCCCGGATCAGCCTGGCACTCCCGAGCAGCCTGGTACTCCTGAGCAGCCCGGTACCCCCGAGCAGCCCGCTAAGCCCGAGCAGCCCACCACCAAGCCCGAGAAGCCTGGCAAGTCGGACACCACGACCACGGTAACCACCAACAAGGCGAACACCAAGGGCGGCCTGCCCACCACCGGTGATCGTTTTGATGGCCGCTTGGTGGCTGCATTCGCCATCGCTGGCGTTGCCGTCATCTCCGCGGGCGGTTACTTCCTCTACCGTCGCAATAAGGAGTAACGTCCTAGCTGAGCGGGCAAGGCAGCAATGGCAGCCTCGCCCGCTCAGCCCGCTCTTTTGACCGGCGGGAAACCCGCCTGAAATCTTTTTAAAAAAGATTTCCCCGCACACACTTCGCTGTGCTATAGTGCAGCGCAACAGCAACTAGGTGCGACCGCGCCACGGCATCACGAAAGGAGCCACCGACATGAAGAACGCGATGAAGTCTCTCAACAACTGGTGGTGGCGTGATGCGAATACGATCGGTCGACAGTGAGTCCCTCACGCCTGTTTTTGCGCTCTAGGTGATTGGAAGGCCTCCGGTTTCGACCGGGGGCCTTTTTCTATCTCGAGCCCGATCGCATTCGCATCACGCGCCTCCGCTTTTCTCTTGCACTCCCATTCCGAAAGGATTTTCACCATGTCTCAGAACACCACCGCCGCCCAGCCCCGCACCGTCCAGACCGCCGACCGCGGCAAACTCGACGTCCGTGCCCTCGTCCTGCTCGCCGTCCTGCTCGCTGCCGGCTTCATCCTCAACTTCACCGTCGGCAAGGCCATCTCGGGCATCTCGGGCGGCATGATCAGCCCCGAGTTCATTATCTCGGCCTTCTGCCTCACCATCCTGGTAGTTCGCCCCAACATCGGCCAGGCGCTCGTCATTGGCCTCATCTCGGCTGCCGTGATCCAGATCACCACCACTTCGCCGTTCGTCGATTTTGCCGCCGAGGGCATCGCCGCCATGCTCATGGCCGGCATCGTCAACGCCGCCGGCAAGAACGGTCAGGTCAAGCCCGCGATCGCCATTGTCGCAACCTTCCTGACCACCTTTGTCTCCGGCGTCATCTTCATGGTCATCAAGATGGCCATGCTCGGCGTGGTGGGCGAGCTCGCCGCCGCCATGCTGCCCGTCGTCGCCATGACCGCCGTCTTTAACGCCATTCTGGTCGGCGCTCTCTACTTGCCCATCCAGAAGGCCCTGAAGCTCAACTAACCCCCTCGGCTTTATGAGCCACCCCATCTTGGCGTTCATTCGTCGCTCGCGTACCCAAGTACGCTTCGCTCCTCTTTCGCGCCAACCTGGGGCCCCTCGTAAAGCCGTCTCCGCACTCCACCAACAAAGACTGTCCCAAACAACTAGCTCTTGGGGACGTTCTTAAACGACTAGTCATGTAAGAACGTCCCCAATGACTATGAAAGGTATCCATGGAAACGATCATCAACGTCGACGATGTCTCGTTCTCCTATGGCACGCAGACCGAGCAGG
>CAJMNP010000256.1 GCA_905214895.1 uncultured bacterium
TCAAACGCATGTATGTTGGAAATCTCATTCATAGCATCTTAGGATAGCGCCCCTGCCACGCACCCGCCCGCATGTGCGATAATGTCGAACGATATGCACGAATTGACCACTGCGCCGCCAGGCCTTGCGCCGGCCGCGCTTTCACCTATGCGAAGGAGTCCCATGGCATCCAAATACTCCATGAACGACCGTCCCAGCTGGCCTCGCCGCGCCATCGTTACCGCCGGCGAGCCCTACGGCAACAAGGGCCTGCACTTTGGCCACGTTGGCGGCGTCTTTGTCCCGGCCGACTTCTTCGCCCGCTTCCTGCGCGACCGCCTGGGCCGCGAGAATGTCATCTTCACCTCGGGCACCGACTGCTACGGCTCGCCCATCATGGAGAGCTACCGCAAGCTCAAGGAGAACGAGGGCTACGACAAGTCCATCGCCGAGTATGTCGAGTCCAATCACTCCCGCCAGGCCGCGACCCTCAACAACTACAACATCAGCTGCGATATCTACGGCGGCTCGGGCCTTGAGCCGGCGGCCCAGATTCACAACAAGGTTACCGCCGAGATTATCGAGCGCCTGCACGAGCAGGGCACCATCTCCAAGCGCTCCACGCTGCAGTTCTACGATGCCAAGGCCGGCACGTTCCTCAACGGCCGCCAGGTCATCGGCCGCTGCCCCATCCAGGGCTGCAAGTCCGAGAAGGCCTACGCCGACGAGTGCGACCTGGGTCACCAGTTTGAGCCCGAGGAGCTCATCGCGCCCAAGAGCCAGCTCACCGGCGAGGTGCCCGAGCTGCGCCCGGTCGACAACCTCTACTTTGACCTGCCAGCCTACCTCGACTTTATGAAGACCTACACCGCCAAGCTCGCCCAGAACCCGCAGGTTCGTTCCGTGGTCTCCAAGACCATGGAGGAGTGGCTGCTGCCGGCACAGCTCTATATTCAGAACAAGTTCCGCGAGGCTTTCGACGCCGTCGAGGACCAGCTGCCCGAGCACACCGTGCGGGAGCCCGAGGGCAACAAGAGCAGCTTTACCGTCACCTTCCCCAGCTGGAAGGAGCGCGACGACGCCCACGCGGTGCTCGCCAACGGCGGTGTGCGCTTCCGCAGCGGCAAGGCGCTCGTGCCCTTCCGCATCACCGGTAACATCGACTGGGGCGTTCCGGTGCCCGAGGTTGACGGCGTTTCCGACGTCACCTGCTGGTGCTGGCCCGAGAGCCTGTGGGCACCCATCAGCTACACGCGTACCGTACTCGCCCGCGACGCCCGTGCCGCCGGCGTGACCGAGGGTGTCGCCGCCCAGGACGCCGACCTCATGGGCGAGCCCGCCGCCGATTCCACGCAGGTCCCCGCGCCCACCTACCAGCACAGCTCGCTCGACTGGCGCGACTGGTGGTGCTCTGACGACGCACAGATCTACCAGTTCATCGGCCAGGACAACATCTACTTCTACTGCATCGCGCAGACCGCCATGTGGGAGGCCCTGGGCTGGGACCTTACGCAGAGCACCGTCAGCGCCTGCTACCACCTGCTCTACATGGGCAAAAAGGCAAGTTCATCCTCGCAGACGCCTCCCCCGCCGGCAGACGACCTGCTCAACCACTACACCTGCGAGCAGATGCG
>CAJMNP010000257.1 GCA_905214895.1 uncultured bacterium
TGGCAGCACGTGCGGACAACGTTTCGCGTGTCGACCATGATGGAGTTACGTTGGTAGAGGGCGCGACGCACGATGTTCGCTTCGCCTTTACCGAACGCACCGGTGGCGTTTCCGAAGATGCGTACTCCTCGCTCAACCTGGGCTCGCATGTAGGCGATGACCCTTTTGCTGTTCAAGAAAATCGTCGTCGAGCGCTCGAAGCCATGGGCGCCGCTGAGTGCGAGCATAATCTGCTCGTGCCCAATCAGGTGCATGGTGACCATATCGTCACGGTGACCTCGAACGGCGCCGATGATCTCGAGGATATTCGCGAGCGGATTGCCGAGGGCTGCGACGCCATCGTCTGCACGGCCCATGAGGTGCCCGTACTGCTCTGCTTTGCCGACTGCGTTCCCGTGGTACTGGTTGCTCCTGGCGGATTTGCCGTGGTGCATTCCGGATGGAAGGGCACGATTGCGCGCATTTCCGCCAAGGCGTGCCAGGCGCTTTGCGAGGCGGCTGGCTGCACGCCGGAGGACATTTCTGCCTATATTGGGCCCCATATCCTGGGCGACGAGTATGAGGTGTCCCAAGAACTTATGGATCGCTTTGCCGCCGAGTTCGCGTGCATCGATGCTCCCGCTTCCCGTATGCTCGATCTTTCCGCCGCCATTCGCGAGGCGCTGGTGGATGCCGGTGTCGATGTGAATGGCATTGTGGACACCAAACTTTCCACCGTGCGTCAAAACGACCGCTTTTATTCCTATCGCAACGAGGGCGGGACCTGTGGGCGCCATGCTGCGATCGGCGTGATGCTATGAGAAAGATCGCATCGGTCCTGAGTGCGGCAGTGCTCGCGCTCACGCTGTGCGCCTGCTCCTCGGGATCTTCTACGACTTCTATTACCGTTGCCGGCTCTACGACGTGCCTTCCCATTGCCGAGATTGCCGCCGAGGGCTTTAAAGAGGAGACCGGCATCGACGTGCTCGTCTCCGGCCTTGGCTCATCTGCTGGCATCGAAGCTGTTAGCGCCGGCACCGCCGATATCGCCAGCTCCTCTCGTGGCCTCAACGCCGATGAGCAAGACCTGGGCCTGACGCCTATCGTTATCGCACACGACGGCATCGCAGTCATCGTGAACGACGACAACCCGGTCGACAATCTCTCGACCGAGCAGCTCCGCGATATTTACGCCGGAAAGATCACCAACTGGAAAGAAGTCGGCGGAGAGGACCTGAAGATTCAGGTCATCAACCGCGACGAGGCGTCCGGTACGCGCGAGGCCTTCCGCACTATCGTGATGGACGGCACGCCATTCGATCGCCGCTCGGCTGTTCTTTCGGGCACGGGCCAGGTACGCGATGTCGTGTCCCGCTCGCGTGGCGCCATTGGCTACATCTCGCTGGGTTTTGTCGAGAGCCTCAATGCCAAGACCTCGGTTAAGGCCGTTTCGGTCAACCATGTCGAGGCATCCGAGAAGACGGTCGCAAGTGGCGGCTATCCCATCTCGCGTGACCTCTACTTCTTTGTGAAGGGAACGCCTTCGCAGCAAGCGCAGGACTACATCGACTATGTGACGTCCGAAAAGATGGACAAGCAGATTCGCGAGGCGGGCT
>CAJMNP010000258.1 GCA_905214895.1 uncultured bacterium
GCAAACAGGCCAAAGCGAATGAACGTGTTGCCCACGTCGACCGTCAATATATATGCGCACCCATTATGCATCGTCGGCGCTCCTTTCGTCTGCCCAGCAGTATATCGCCTACCTAAACCAGTCATCCCAAAATGACTAACTTGCGGCTATACTGGTGCGCGGTCGTTTGCGAGCTCACGCGGCGGCCCTTGGTAACCCGACTTCCCGCGCCGTATCCGTAGCGGCGCTCCCGGGGGAAGCGGATATACGCAAAGGAGTTCTATATGAGCAATCCCTCGAACCGCACCTCGATGCGCGGTCAACTCACGCTGCGCGGCGTCGTCATCGGCGTCCTTGGTTGCGTGATCATCACGGCAAGCTCGGCCTATACCGCCCTCAAGATGGGCGCCCTCCCCTGGCCGATCATTTTCGCTGCCGTCATTTCGCTGTTCTTCCTGAAGCTCATGGGTAACGCCAGCCTCAACGAGGCCAACGTTACCCACACCATCATGTCCGCGGGCGCCATGGTCGCCGGCGGCCTGGCGTTTACCATTCCGGGCGCCTGGATGCTGGGCTATGCCGACCAGATCAGCTGGCTCGACATGTTTATCGTGGCGCTCGCCGGCACCATCTTGGGCCTTCTGGCGACAGCGCTCATCCACCGTCACTTTATCGTGGACGCCGCGCTGGAGTTCCCCACCGGCAACGCCGCAGCTCAGACCCTGCGCGCCACCGAAGCCGGCGGCAAGACCGGCAAGCAGCTCTTTGGCTCCATGGCCATCGCAGGCATCTACAGCGTGCTTCGCGACGCTCTGGGCGTGGTGCCCAGCATGCTGTGCACGCTCAATATCCCCGGCGTGACCTTTGCCATCTACAACTCGCCCATGTTGCTGTCCATTGGCTTTTTGGTGGGCTTCGCCCCCGTCGCGTTCTGGTTTGCCGGCGCGCTGCTGGGCAACTTTGGCATCATCGTCGGCGGTACCGCTGCCGGTCTGTTCGACGTCGTAACCGCGCAGGGCATCGTCAAGTCCCTGGGTATGGGTCTTATGATGGGCTTTGGCGTCGCCGTCGTCCTTAAGGACATTCTGCCGCAGGTCGCCGGCATCGTCCGTGGCCTCGCCGCCGACAGCTCCACCGACACCGATGAGCAGTCGCTCATCTCGGGCTCCCTTAAGCTCGACGCCGGCATCATCGGCCTGGGCACCGCCGCCATCGCCGTAATCGTTGCCATCGCGCTCGACCTTGGTCCCGTCCCGGCCGTCATCGTCACGCTGTTCACCTTTGTCACCACCATCATGAGCGCGCAGAGCTGCGGCCAGACGGGTATCGACCCCATGGAGATCTTTGGCCTCATCGTCATGCTCATCGTGGCTGCCTTCGCACAGCTCGCGCAGGTCAAGCTTTTCTTTATCGCCGGCATCGTGGCCGTGGCGTGTGGCCTTGCGGGCGACGTCATGAACGACTTTAAGGCCGGCGCCGTGCTGGGCACCAACCCGCGCGCACAGTGGGTCGGCCAGGCCATCGGCGGCATCGTGGGCGCCCTGGTCGCCGCCGCCGTCATGGTCGCGCTCGTCACCGCCTATGGTCCGGACGCCTTTGGTCCCGACAAGAG
>CAJMNP010000259.1 GCA_905214895.1 uncultured bacterium
GGCTTGGCGGCGGCCACCTGGTCGACGTCCAGGCCCTCGGCCTTGACCGTCACGGAGCGCGCGCCCTCAAAGGCGGTGTAGCCCTTGGGCGCCTTAAGCTCGCGGACCTCCAGCTTGCCCGAGTCCACGCCCGAGACGGTCACGCGGCCGTCCTCGCCCGTGGTGACGGTGGCCTTGCCTTGCGCATCCCACGTGCCGTCGGCCGCCAGTGTACGACCGCGGTCGTCGGCGGTGCTCAGGACCGCCCCGGCAAGCGGCTTGTCGCCGTCGCTGCCGCGCTTGGTGAGCGCGAGATCCCAGGTGTAGGCGCACGCGTCGTCGCTCGGCGTGTGGGTGAAGCCGGCGTCGCCGGACTGGTCGGCAAAGGGAGAGCGCGGGTAGCGCAGGTAAACCTCGTTGGGGTTGCCCTTCGCGATACCGTGGTTGCATGCGCTGTTGAGCGGCGCGTTGTACACGGCGACCACGCGGGCGCCCGCGGTAAAGGCGTCGGCCCCGCCGAGCGCGGCGATCAGGTCGCCGGTGCGCACGGTGAAGGTCTTGCCGTCCGCCGCTACCTTGGTGGCGCACTGGGCCGTGATGTCGGTCCAGCCCTTCGCAGGCTCGGAGCCGGCGCGCCCGTCCTTACCGGTCGAGACGGCGTCGAAGCCGCCGTCCGCGCCCGCCGCCACGTACACATGCATGCTCGCGGCGACCTTGGAGGGGTCGAGCCCCGCGCCCATGGTGTCGACGAACCGCACCGTATAGGTGTCGTAGGCCGTGAGGCCCGCCGGGACCGTGGCAGAGAGGCGCCAGTACAGGTCGTCGGCGACCGTGGCGTCGGCGGCCTTCTGCCAGGCGGCGGTGCTGTCCTCCAGCACGTGCTTGGCGACCTTGGGGGTCGCCGCCTTGGGCTTGACGGTGACGGCGCTGCCGCCCACCAAGGCCATGATCGGCGCGGTGCCGGCCTCGCCCTGGGCGATGGCGTCGTCTTTGGCGACGATGAGCCAGTAGCCGCAGGGTAGCTCGGCCGCCGTGCCCGCGTTGAGGGCCACGGACACGGCGCCAGAGCTCTGGAGGGAACGAGCGAGCTGTGCGCTCAGCGCGCTCGTTAGGTGGGAATCGGTGTTGAGCCACTCGGCAGCTTCCTGCGCGGTGGTCTGGGAATTGGGCATGCCGGCGCTGTGCAGCACAGGCAGCGCGGCGTCGCGCGCGGCGTCGCTTGCCCAGGCGAGGTCGGTGGCGATCTTGGCGTCGCTATCGTCATCGACGACGTTGGCGCTAAAGATCTGGTAGGCGTCGTAGCTGCGCGCCACGGTGCCGCTCACCGTGATGGAACCGGTCGAGGTCGGCGCGGCCTGCGCGGATGCGGGGAACACAACCGCGCAGGTGCCGATCAAGAGGGCAAGCAGCGCAAACAAGATCGGGAAGGAGCAAACTTTCTTATTCACGACGCTCGCCTCCCTTCGCATTCGCCTTGCGACGAATGTGCATCCAGGCCGCAGCAGCGCAAAGCACCGCCGCGCCGGCAAGGTACGTCAGAGTGACGCCCGACATACCAGAAAGGGGCAAAGAGGTGGAGTAGGTGTTGGTGAAGGTGGGG
>CAJMNP010000260.1 GCA_905214895.1 uncultured bacterium
GCGCGGAAGGCCTCGAGCTCGGAATCGAAGCTCATCACCCAGCTGTGCGCATGCGTGCCAAAGACGGGAATACCGTAGCGGCGACCGGCGAGCACATTAGACGTAGAGGAACAGCCGGCAACGTAGCTCGCGCGCGCGACGGCCAGGCCGCCATCGGGACCCTGGGCACGGCGCAGGCCAAACTCGGCCACGGGACGACCGTCGGCCGCCAACACCACGCGCGCCGTCTTGGTGGCGACAAGCGTCTGGAAGCCGACGATGTTGAGCAGCGCGGTCTCGAGCAGCTGGCACTCCAGCGACGGGCCGGTGACGCGCACCATGGGCTCGCGCGGAAAGACGAGCTCGCCCTCGGGCACGGCGTCAATGTTCACGTGTGCACGAAAGTTGCGCAGGTAGTCGAGGAATGCAGGCTTAAACATCGCGCCGCCGGCCGGAGCCTGGAGCGAAGCTAGATAGTCGATGTCCTCGGGCGTAAAGCGCAGGTTCTCGACAAGCTCGGGCAGCTCGGCAGTGCCGCACATGACGGCATACGCGCTGCCAAAGGGATGGTCACGGTAAAACGCCGTAAAACAACCCTGCTCATTGGCCTTGCCGCTCTCCCACAGGCCCTGGGCCATAGTGAGTTCGTACAGATCGGTGAGCATTGCAATGTCGGTGGGATGCGAGATGTCGGTCAAAGCCATGGGGCGACCTTTCGGATGTGTTGTGCAGAGGTTGAGGGTTGGGCGAGGCGGACGTGCGGGCATGGAGCCCGGCGCGAACAGGTTAGTGCAGGCCCATGCTGCCCGTGATCGTGTAGACCATAAAGACGATAAACGCGATGAGGGCGAGCACGATGATGATTTTTTGAGCCGGAGCCATGCCGGGGATCTCATTCTCGCCCGTAGGCTCCTTGGAGGTGACCATGCGCTGGGCAAAAGTCATCTCGTCACGGCTCGGTTTGGGCTCGACGGGCTTGGGGTGAGCGGCTTTTTTGGGCTGAGGTTTGGGTGCGGCGGGCGCGGGCTTCGCGGCGGCGGGCTTGGGTGTAGGCTCGGATGCAACCTTCGCAGCGGCCTCCTCGGCCTTCTCACGCTCGGCACGCAGGGCGGCCAGCTCCTCACGCTCGCGGCGCGCCTCTTCCTGGGCCTCGCGACGAGCCTTCTCGGCGCGGAGCTCTTCCAACTCGGCGCGCTCCTCGGCAGACAGTGGTTGGGACTCAAGCTCGGCCATGGTGCAGCCCTTTCTTTTAAAAAAAGCCGCCGACACAACGTCAGCGGCTTATCAAATCCAAGGGTGGAGACGAAGGGAGTCGAACCCTCGGCCTCTGCCATGCGACGGCAGCGCTCTCCCAACTGAGCTACGTCCCCAGGACAAGTTGATATTTTACCTACGGCTCGCCAACTGTCAACGCCCAATACCCAGTCTTTTTGGGACGGGGCTGTTTTGACTGCTTTTCGAACGCCCGAGCCACCCGATGATTTTTTAATCCCCGTCCCAGAAAAATCATCGGCGAACGCGCTACTTTGCGCTGGTGAGGACACCGGTGGTGTCGAACGCCGGGGTGAAGCTCTCGTCTACCGCTCCGCCTTCTTGCCA
>CAJMNP010000261.1 GCA_905214895.1 uncultured bacterium
TGCAGCTGCTGACGAGTGGCGCCTCGTTTAGGCATCCGACCGCAGCCGAGCTCGTGCACGACGGCGTGGGCTCATGCAAGGTCGAGCTGAGGCTCGAAGGCGATGGACGCGTGCTGGACATGGGGCTGAGCGTGGAAGACGGCAAGCGTTCGTTTAGCCGCAACGGCAAGCGCTGCGCTGCGTCCGGCGTGCGCGGGGTGCTGCCGAGCGTTCTGTTTTGCCCGGACCACCTGGATATGGTCAAGCGGGGTGCCAGCGTACGCCGCACCGCACTTGATGACTTTGGCGTTCAGCTGAGTGCGCGCTATGCCGATCTGGCCAGTGCCTACGGGCGCTGCGTGACCCAGCGCAATGCCCTGCTCAAGGAGACCTGGTGCTGCCGCGAGATGCTCGGCGCCTGGAACGAATCTATCGCCCGCGCCGGTTCGGCCCTGCTCGTGCATCGTCTGTCCCTGCTCGACCGGCTGTCGGGTCATGTGCGCGATGCCTATGGCCGCGTGGCATCCGGCGAGCTCGCCGGCGTGTCCTATGTGTCCACGCTTGGCGACCTGCCTGGCACCGAGGATCGCGACGAGCTCAGGGGCTGGGCGTATGAGCACATGCTCTCGGCGCTCGATGAGCGCGCCGACGAGGAGATCCGCCGCGGCGTGACGCTCGTCGGTCCGCATCGCGACGAGATTGAGTTTTCCGTCGCGGGTCGATCGGCCCGCTCATTTGCCAGCCAGGGCCAGCAGCGAACGCTGGTTCTTGCCTGGAAGGTGGCAGAAGTGGCCGTGGCGCGCGATATCCTGGGCACCGCGCCGCTGCTGCTTTTGGACGACGTGATGAGCGAGCTCGACGCCGGGCGCCGAGGCGCTTTTCTGCAGCTGATCGGTGATGATATCCAGACAGTCATAACCACCACCAATCTGGGGTATTTTACCGATGATCTGCTTGATCGAGCCAAGGTGGTGAGCATGGGTGAGACGTGCTAATTACGAGCGCGAGAACGGAACGGTTGCCTTTGGCGGCTTTTTGGATGCCGAGCGTCAGCGCATCCTGGCGGCCGCGACACCCGAGCGCCGCGCGCAAATGGAGGCTGCAGAGGAATCTCGTGCGGTCTATCGCGCCTGGAATGCGGTGTGCTCGGGCACGCGCGAGGGACGCCATGTGACGGGCCTGCGCTACCTGCCCGAGTCCAACGAACTGCTGGTGTACCTCGATTCGCCCTCATGGACGCAGGAGATGACACTTTTGCGCGAGATTATCCGCGCGCGCATGGAGCGCGCCGGCGCGCACGTCGATGGGCTGGTGTTCAAGACGACCGCCCCCGGCCACACACCGCCCGCTGCAAAAGAGCGCCTGCGTCCGGCCATGGCCGAGCGTCCGCCGGCTCCGCATGCCGACCTAAGCGATGCCGAACGTGCCGAGATCGAGCACCAAGTGGCACCCATCGAGGACCAAAAACTGCGCGAGGCCCTCGAGAACGCCATGAGAGCCAGTGCCGAGTGGTCCAAGGGCGTGCAGGGCAAAAAAGAGCCTTAAATCGCATCTGGTGGCCTTGTAGAGCCAAATACCCTCGT
>CAJMNP010000262.1 GCA_905214895.1 uncultured bacterium
TGACGTCCACCGTGCTGGGCGACATCGCCTGCGATCTGGGCGTCACGGTGCTCTTTGCCGCGGCCATCGCCGCCGTAGGCCTAGCCCTCGCGCACAACAAATCTCGCGCCTAGCCACCTAGCCATTGGGGACGTTCTTAAACAACTAGTCATCGGGGACAGTCTTTGCCGATTCGCCGGTCTGCCGGACGGGTTGGCAAGGACTGTCCCAATATGCCGGCAGAAAAGGAACGTCCCCAGCTGTTGGGTGGCGAGGCACTCATTTAAGTCCGTCCCCAATGAGTGGTTTCAGTCATTTAAGTCTGTCCCCAATGAGTACCCCCAGCTGCCGGGTGGCGAAAGAGCGTCCCCAGCGACTAGTCATTTAAGAACGTCCCCAATGACTAGTCGAACGTCCCCAATGACTAGTCTGAAATAAATTCCCACTCTCGCCCAAAAAATAGTTCGCCAAGGTTTACTATTACGTTCATAAAGTAGTATGAGGTTAACAATGGGGGATACCATGGCAACGCAGAGAGCCTACGTCCAGGTTAAGGATCTCAAAAAGCACTACGGCGACGGTGATGCGCGCTTGACGGTACTCGATGGCATCGACACGTCCATCAACCGCGGCGAGATCTGCGTCATGCTGGGGCCCTCGGGCTCGGGCAAGTCGACCTTTCTCAACCTGATCGGCGGCCTGGAGGATGCCGACGGTGGCTCCATCATGGTGGACGGCTGCGACCTCACGGTGCTCAAACCTACCGATCTGGGCGAGTATCGCCGCCGTGAGCTGGGTTTTGTCTTTCAGTTCTACAACCTGGTGCCCGACCTTACCATCAAGGAAAACATCGAGGTCACGGCGCAACTGTCCAAAAACCCGCTCAACATTGACGACCTGCTGCGCTCGCTGGGCCTCTACGAGCACCGCAACAAGTTTCCGCGTCAGGTTTCGGGCGGCCAGCAGCAGCGCTGCGCCATCGGCCGCGCGCTCGTCAAAAATCCGGGCCTGCTGCTGTGCGACGAGCCCACGGGCGCGCTCGACTACAAGACATCCAAGGAAATCCTGCAGCTCATGGAGGACGTCAACCGCGCCTACGGCTGCACCATCATCATCGTCACCCACAACGCCGCCATCGCCCGCATGGCCAACCGCGTGCTGCGCCTGCGCGACGGTCGCATCGTCGAGGACGAGCTCAACGAGTCGCCCGTTGCGGCCGCCGAGCTCGATTGGTAGGCGACGCCATGACGCCTCTCGCAAAACGTCTCCCGCGCGAGCTGCGCCACAATATCGGCAAGTACCTGGGCATCTTTTTGCTTATGTGCGGAAGCATCGCCCTTACCTCGGGCTTTTTGCTCGCGGCGCATTCCATCGGCTGCCTCATTGATGACATGCGCGACGACTACACGATTGAGGACGGCCGCGTAACTACCTCCTTCGAGGCCACCGACGAGCAGCTCAAGGCTGCCGAAGACGCGGCAAAGGACGTCGGCGGCGTTACGCTCTACAAGAACTTCTCTATCGACGCCATCATCAAAAAGGCGTCCGGCGACGACGGCACCAAGCGCACCCTGC
>CAJMNP010000263.1 GCA_905214895.1 uncultured bacterium
CGTTTCCAAGTGAGAGGGAGACAACATGAGCGATATTTTGGATGTCTACGGTCGCGAGGTGCTCGACAGCCGCGGCAACCCCACCGTCGAGGTCGAGGTCGTGCTCGAGGACGGCAGCTTCGGCCGCGCGATGGTGCCTTCGGGCGCTTCGACCGGCGCCTTTGAGGCATGTGAGCTGCGCGACGGCGACAAGGGCCGCTACCTGGGCAAGGGCGTTTCGCAGGCCGTCGAGCACGTCAACAACGAGTGCGCTAACGCCGTCGTGGGCCTCGATGCCTTCGACCAGCGCGCCGTCGATGCCGCGCTGATTGCCGCGGACGGTACCCCCAACAAGACCAAGCTCGGTGCCAACGCCATCCTGGGCGTGTCGCTGGCCGTTGCCCGCGCCGCCGCCGAGTCGGTGGGCCTGTCGCTGTACCAGTACCTGGGTGGCGTCAACGCCCACCTGCTGCCCACACCTATGATGAATATCCTCAACGGCGGCGTGCATGCCGACAACAACGTTGACTTCCAGGAGTTCATGATCATGCCGGTGGGCGCTCCGAGTTTTGCCGAGGGCCTGCGTTGGTGCGCCGAGGTATACCACACCCTCAAGGGCGTGCTGCACGAGGCAGGCCTGGGCGGCGGCGTGGGCGACGAGGGTGGCTTTGCCCCCAACCTCAAGACCAATGCCGAGCCGTTCGAGTACATCACCAAGGCCGTCGAGAAGGCTGGCTTTAAGCCCGGCGTCGACTTCATGTACGCCATGGATCCGGCCTCGACCGAGTTCTACAACGCCGAGACCGGCATGTACGAGCTCAAGGGCGAGGGCGTGGAGTACACGAGCGCCCAGATGGTCGATTACTGGGAGAAGCTCGTCGATACTTACCCCATCATCTCCATCGAAGACGGCATGGCCGAGGAGGATTGGGACGGCTGGGTTGAGCTTACCCGTCGCATTGGCAACAAGGTGCAGCTGGTGGGCGACGACCTGTTCGTCACCAACACCGAGCGCCTCAAGAAGGGCATTGAGCTGGGCGCCGCCAACGCGATTCTGGTCAAGGTCAACCAGATCGGCACGCTCACCGAGTCGCTCGAGGCCATCGAGACCGCCAAGGAGGCCGGCTACGCCTGCATCGTGAGTCACCGCTCCGGCGAGACCGAGGACTCCACGATCGCCGACCTGGTCGTGGGCGTCAACGCCGGCCAGATCAAGTCGGGTGCCCCGTGCCGCAGCGATCGTATTGCCAAGTACAACCAGCTCATCCGTATCGAGGACGAGCTCGAGGGTAGCGCGCGCTACGCCGGCAAGTCTGCGTTCTACAACATTCGCTAGGCAGCGGCGTGTGCGGTGGCGGGGCCGATTCGGTTCCGCCCCGCCTTGGCTGGATGCCGCAAAGCACTAAGGGCGCTGGGCCGTGTGGCTCAGCGCCTTTTTTATGTCGAGCAAAGGCTGCCGAAGGCGTTGCACGCGCTCGTGCTATAACTAGGGTACTTAGCGCAAACAAACCTCAACCGCACAAGGCGCACATGGATCAGATTTACGACAACAGGTACTATTCCGCCGGTTCGCG
>CAJMNP010000264.1 GCA_905214895.1 uncultured bacterium
GGCAAGATCTACACCGTGCTCAAGATCGACGAGGTGTCCAACCTGGGCGCCGCGCGCATCCGCATCCGCTCGCTCATGGCTGCGCTCAAGGACCAGGAGGCCGAGCGCCTGGCCGAGGCCACGGCCGCGGGCGAGGCCTACGAGCAGGGCGATGCTGCGCCGGTGGCTCCCTCCACGGATGCCCCCGCGTTCGCGAGCCGTAAGTACACGTTCGAGGCGCAGCGCGAGAGTGCTTCGACCGCGTGGCCCAAGGTGCCCTTTACCGAGCAGATGCGCGACGAGGGCTACACCATCCTGTGCCCGCAGATGGCGCCAATCCACTTTGACCTGGTCAAAGAGGTGTTCCGCGGTGCTGGCTATAACTTGGAACTGCTGCCCTCGACCGACCACGATGCCGTCGAGGCCGGCCTGCGCTACGTGAACAATGACATTTGCTATCCGTCGATCCTGGTGACGGGCCAGATCATGGAGGCCATCGAGAGCGGTCGATACGACCTGTCCAAGACAGCTGTGGTTATCAGCCAGACCGGCGGTGGCTGCCGTGCCACCAACTACATCGCGCTCATCCGCAAGGCCCTGCGCGAGAGCGGCCACCCCGAGATTCCGGTGATCTCGCTTTCGGCCGTGGCGCTCGGCGAGGACAACCCCGGCTTTAAGGTTACGCCGGCGCTGCTTAAGCAGGCAGTCTACGCGGTGCTCTTTGGCGACGTGATGATGCAGATGCTCTATCGTTGCCGCCCGTACGAGGCCACGCCCGGTGCCGCCAACGCACTCTACGAGGAGTACATGGCGCGCGCCCGCAAGTTGGCGCCTAAGTTCAACAGGCACAACTACACCAAGCTGTGCCGCGAAGCCATCCGCGCGTTCGACACCATGCCGCTCGTGGGCGAGGGCACCAAGCCACGCGTGGGCGTGGTCGGCGAGATTCTGGTCAAGTTCCATCCCACGGCCAACAACCACGTGGTCGATGTCATTGAGCGCGAGGGCTGCGAGGCCGTGGTGCCGGGCCTGCTCGACTTCTTCCTGTACTCCATGAGCAACGCCGAGCTGCAGAAGGACGAGCTGGGAAGCTCTGCTACCACGCGCGCGGGTATGCAGGCGCTCATCAAGCTCGTGGACTGGATGCGCACGCCGGTGGAGGAGATGCTCGAAAAGTCCCGCCGCTTTGAGGCGCCTGAGCGCATCGGCACCATGGCCGACAAGGCCCGCACGGTGCTTTCGGTGTGCAACAACATGGGCGAGGGCTGGTTACTCACGGCCGAGATGCTCGACCTGATCGACCACGGCGCGCCCAACATCATCTGCACGCAGCCCTTCGCGTGCCTGCCTAACCACGTGGTGGGTAAGGCCGTGATCAAGGAGCTGCGCCGCCAGCATCCCGAGAGCAACATCGTTGCGGTGGACTACGACCCCGGCGCGTCCGAGGTCAACCAGCTCAACCGCATTAAGCTCATGATCAGCGTGGCCAAGGAGAACATGCGCGCCGGCAAGGGCTTTAAGCTCGAGAAGGTGGCGCCGCTCGCGATGGACGAGGTCACCGGCCAGATGCG
>CAJMNP010000265.1 GCA_905214895.1 uncultured bacterium
CCTCGTCCACAAACTCGTAGCCGTCGCTCGTGCCGTCGGGCCCAATGAGCGGCTCCACGCGCAGCCAGCAGTCGCCGTACTGACCGGCGCCGCCGGTCTGCTTCTTGTGACGACCCTGAGCGCTTGCCGTGCGGCGGATGGTTTCGCGATACGGAATACGGATCGGCACGCTCTTTGCCACAACCTTGGTACGGTCCTCAAGGCGATTGAGCAGAACCGAAACCTGTGCCTCGCCCACCGCAGAGATAATGGTCTGGCCGGTCTCCTCGTCGCGGTCGATGCTCATGGTCGGATCGGCCTTGCAGGCCTTCTCGATAAACGTGTAGAGCTTCTCTTCGTCGCCGCGATTCTCGGCCTCGATGGCAATACGGTACTGCGAGTTGGGGAACTTAAACGCCGCAGCCTCGACCTTACCGGTAATCGAGAGCGTGTCGCCCGTATCGGCAGCCAGCTTGGGCGCCACGATGATATCGCCGGCATAGGCGTGGCCGACCTCGGTCATGTCACGACCGCACATCACATACAGGTGAGCCAGACGCTCGCCCTTGCGCGTGCGCGCATTGATCAGCTCAAGGCCCGGCTCAAGCGTGCCCGTCAGCACCTTGATAAAGCTGATGCGACCCTGTTGCGGATCGGCCAGGGTCTTAAACACAAATGCCACCGGACGGTCATCGTCACTCGAGATCTTGAGCGAGTCGCCGTCGATGAGCGGCATCTCGCCGTAGTCGGTCGGCGCCGGGAAGTACGTGGCGATGTCGTCCATCAGCGAGTTGACGCCCTGCTCCTTAATGCAATCGCCCGCAAAGACCGGCACAAAAATGCGCTCGGCAATCGCCTTCGACAGCAGGCCCTCGAGCTCTTCCTGCGTCAGCGTCTCCTCGCCTTCCAGGTATTTCATCATCAGTTCGTCGTCGGCCTCGGCCACCAACTCGCACAGATGGTCATGGGCCTCCTCGGCCTGGGCACGATACTCCTCGGGGATCTCCGACTCAACGGCTTCAGCGCCGTTGCAATGGCGCGCCTTCATGCGCACCAGGTCGATGATGCCGTCAAAGTCCTCGCCCTCGCCCCAGGGAAGGGTCACGGCGCCCAGGCGCGTGCCAAAGCGCTCCTGCAGCAGGTCCATCGTGGTCGCAAAGCTGGCCTCGGAGCGCGACAGGCGGTTTACGAATACCGCACGTGCCAGACGCAGGTCCTCGGCGGCATACCAGAGCTTAACCGTCGTAGGCTGCGGGCCGGCCTCGGCGTCGACCACAAACAGAGCCGTCTCGCAGACGCTCATCGCGGCATAGGCGTCGCCGATAAAATCGGGATAGCACGGGGCATCGAGCACGTTGATGCGCGCGCCCTTCCAGTCGATCGGCGCAATGGTCGTCGAGATGGAAAATGCACGCTTGACCTCTTCGGGGTCATAGTCGAGCGTGGGCTTGGTGCCGTCGTGGCCGCCCAGGCGGGCGGTCTTGCCGGAAAGGTGGAGCATGGCCTCGGCGAGTGAAGTCTTGCCCACCCCGCCTTGGCCTACGAGCACCACGTTCCTTACGTT
>CAJMNP010000266.1 GCA_905214895.1 uncultured bacterium
CCGACGAGTGCGACATGGTGCTGATGGGCTTTTTGGCCTTCCTCGATCCGCCCAAGGCAAGTGCCGCCGGCGCCGTCGCCACCCTCGAGGCCAAGGGCGTGGCGGTCAAGGTCTTAACCGGCGACAACGACCGCGTGGCCGCCACCGTCTGCGAGCAGATCGGCATCGACGCGAGTAACGTCTTGCTGGGCTCCGAGATCGATGCGCTCGACGACGCCGAGCTTGCCGAGCGCGCTGAGCACACCCACCTCTTCGCCAAGCTCTCGCCGCTGCAGAAGGCGCGCCTGGTGCGCGTCATGCGCGAGCTGCTCGGTCACACCGTGGGCTTTATGGGCGACGGCATCAACGACGCCGCCGCCATGCGCGCGAGCGACTGCGGTATCTCGGTCGATTCCGCCGTCGACATCGCCAAGGAATCCGCCGATATCATCTTGCTCCAGAAGGATCTGGGCGTGCTCGAGCGCGGCGCCATCGAAGGCCGTCGCACCTACGGCAACCTGCTCAAGTACCTCAAGACCACGGTGAGCTCCAACTTTGGCAACGTGCTATCCGTGACTGTCGCGAGCCTGTTCTTGCCGTTTTTGCCCATGAGCGCGCTGCAGCTGGTGCTGCTGTCGCTGGTCTACGAGATCGTGTGCATCGCGCTGCCGTGGGACACCGTCGACGACGCCTGGACCGCCCGCCCGCGCGCCTGGGACGCCGCGTCCATCAAGGGCTTCATGCTCGAGTTGGGTCCCGTGAGCTCGCTGTTTGACATCGCGACCTTCGCCGCGCTCTTCTTTGTGGTGTGCCCTGCCACCGTAGGCGCAAGCTGGTCCGAGCTTGCCGCCGCGGGCAACGTCGCAGGCATGACGGCCTTTGCAGCACTCTTCCAGAGCGGCTGGTTTGTCGAGTCCATGTGGTCGCAGACACTCGTAATCCACATGCTGCGCTCCCCGCGCCTGCCGAGCGCGCGCGACCACGCCGCGCCCGCGCTGTGCGCCCTCACCGTGCTGGGCCTGGCGCTCGTCACCTGGCTGCCGGCAAGCCCCGTCGCCGATGCGCTGGGCCTCATGCCGCTGCCGCCGAGCTTCTTCGCGCTGCTCATCGGCATCGTCACCGCCTACATCGCGCTCACCCAGCTGGCAAAGCGCCGCCACATTGCCCGCCACGGCGAGCTACTGTAGCGCCCGAATTGTGGCGCGCGACCCATCAGGCGGTCAAAAAGTCCCGTCTCAAGTTAAACCACTCATTTAAGTACGTCCCCAATGAGTGCGGCGGAATGGCTCCCCTTGACAGCTTAAAGCCGTCATGCAGGAACCATTCCGTCGCAGCCTTATGAAAGGGACTGGGTTGTAAATGTTGGAGAAGAGCCGTTAGCGCCCAGGGGTCAGGATCACCAGGGCGTCGTGCTCAAAGGGATGCTGAGCCACGCGCACGGTGCCGTCACCGTTGTCGCGAACGGGCAGCTTGGCGACGCGCTTGTCTTCCATGTCGAGAACCGTCGCCGTCCAGCCACGCGCGCCGTCGAGCTTAAACTTGAGCGCCGTGGTGC
>CAJMNP010000267.1 GCA_905214895.1 uncultured bacterium
CTATGCTCGTTTTGGCAGATAGGAGCGCAAGGATGGCGATCACGCCTGCAGAAATCGCGGAAACCCGCGGCATGGTTGAGGAGCAGAACCTCGACATCAGGACCATCACCATGGGTGTTTCGCTCATGGGTTGCGGTGACGAGAACCTCGACCGCATGTGCACGAAGATTTACGACCACGTGACGCACACGGCCGAGCACCTGGTCGAGACCGCCGAGAACCTCGAGCGCGAGTACGGTATCCCCATCGTCAACAAGCGCGTCTCCGTCACCCCGGTGGCGCAGATTGCCGCTTGCTGCAAGGATGAGGACCTCACCCCCATCGCGCACGCCCTCGACCGTGCGGCCGAGACCCTCGGCATCGACTACCTGGGCGGCTTCTCCGCGCTCGTCCAGAAGGGCATCGGCGACGCCGACCGCCGCGTCATCCAGTCCATCCCGCAGGCGCTCGCCACCACGAGTCGCGTCTGCTCCAGCGTCAACGTCGCCAGCCTGCGCGCCGGCATCAACATGGACGCCGTGCTCATGGCTGCGCAGACCATCATCGACGCCGCTAAGCTCACGGCCGACCAGGACTCCGTCGGCGCTTCCAAGTTTGTCTGCTTTGCCAATATGGTCGAGGACTCCCCGTTTATGGCGGGCGCTGTCCACGGCGGTGGCGAGGCCGACGCCGTCATCAACGTAGGCGTCTCGGGCCCCGGCGTTATGGCCGCGGCCCTGGAGACGCTGCCCGACTCCGCCTCGATGATGGAGGTCGCCGAGAAGATTAAGCAGACCGCCTTTAAGATCACCCGTGCCGGCGAGCTCATGAGCCGCGAGGCCGCACATCGCCTGGGTGTCGAGAAGGGCATCGTCGACCTGTCGCTGGCCCCCACGCCTGCCATCGGCGACTCCGTTGCCCGCATCCTCGAGATCATCGGTGTTGGCACCTGCGGTGGCCCGGGCACGACCTGCGCTCTTGCCATGCTCAACGATGCCGTCAAGAAGGGCGGCGTCATGGCCAGCTCCAGCGTGGGCGGCCTCTCGGGCGCTTTTATCCCCGTGTCCGAGGACGCCGGCATGATCGCCGCCGTCGAGGCTGGCGCGCTTTCGCTCGAGAAGCTCGAGGCCATGACCTGCGTGTGCTCCGTCGGCCTGGACATGATCGCCATCCCCGGCGACACCCCGGTCGAGACCATCGCCGGCATCATCGCCGACGAGATGGCTATCGGCGTCATCAACAACAAGACCACGGCCGTCCGCGTGATTCCCGCCATTGGCAAGGGCGTGGGCGACTGCGTCGAGTACGGCGGTCTGTTCGGCCGTGCGCCCATCATGCCGGTGAACCCCAACGCCGGCACCGTGCTTGCCCACCGTGGTGGACGCTTCCCGGCACCGCTGAACTCGCTGAAGAACTAGCTGAGGGGGGACTGGCGAGGAGCCCCGGGGAGGGCAAATATATAAGGTCGCCTGCTCGGACAGTCCTGACTCGCACGGAGAGCACATTAAGTGCTCTCCGGCTCGTGCGGAACTCGCGATCGACC
>CAJMNP010000268.1 GCA_905214895.1 uncultured bacterium
TCCTGAGCCGGGCGGATGCAGGGAAACGGAAGAGCTTTCATGGGCGGTCCTAACGCGCGAGTCGGTTTGTTCGCGGCTTATTATGCCCCAACTTGGCTATCCGCGCCCCAGAGTGTATTGTCGGCGAGCGCGATCAGCACCTGTTGGCAGCGAACGATGTCGGCGTGGGGCACATATTCGTTGGGCTTGTGCGCGAGCGCGAGCGAGCCTGGGCCATAGCTCATGCAATTGCGGTTGCCTGTCTTGCCGGCAATGACGGCAGTGTCGGTGTAGCCGGTAAAGAAGCCGACGGTCGTGTCCGCGTCCGTCACGTCATTGGCGGCACGCTTGAGCGCGGCTAGAAGAGGAGAGCCTGGGTCGCGCTCGATGGCGGGGCGGTCGCCCGTTACGGTGTAGCTGCCGCGGCAACCGGGAACGGCAGCTTCGCCGGCGGCAATGGCCTGCTCTACCATGCGGGTCGCGGCGGCCGTGTCGGTCGGCGGGGTCAGGCGCATGTCGACCCAGACCTTGGCATGGTCGGGCACGACATAGGGGCGATAGCCGCCCTCAATCTGACCAAATGTGACAGTCGAAGGCCCCAGCTCTTCATGCGGGGGCAACGCCGAAAACGCGCGACGAAGCGAACAGACGACCTCTGCCATGGCGGCGACGGCATCCGCGCCCTTCCAAGGCTGGCTCGCGTGTGCCGTCATGCCTGCCATCTCAATCTCGAACCATGTGCGTCCCTTGTGCGCTACCTGAATCTGTCCATCGGTGGGCTCGGTGTCCAGCACCCATTCGCGCGAGCCGACCCATCCGGCATCGATGGCGGCCTCTGAGCCGCGCATAAAGTCCTCTTCGTCGACCGAGCAGATGAGCGAAAAGCCGCGGCGGGGCAGCGCGCCATCCGTCGCCACGCGCTCGAGCGTATGGACCAGTGCGGCAATGGTGCAGGCCAGACCGCCCTTCATGTCGCAGGCGCCGCGGCCATAGAGTTTATCGTCACGCACGATTGCCCCGAGCGGCGGAATGCCTGCGTCCCAGCCGTCGCCCAAGGTGACGGTATCCATATGGCAGATATAGACCAGCCGTGGCTCGTCGCTCAAACCGGGCACGGTGACCATGAGGTTGCGGCGTCTGGGGAATACTTCGAGCTCCTCAATCTGCACGGCATGGAGCGCCGGATGACTCAACCGCTCCAGCTGAGCCTCAACCAGCGTTTTGATATACCGCTCAATTTCATCCTCATATGCGCCCGGGTCTGAGCTGTCGATCCGCACAAGCTCCTGCGCAAGTCGCCAGGCAAAGTCCTCATCAACCATATACAACCTCACAATCAGTTTGCTTTTCAAACCGATTGTAAGCCTCCTAAGAGATTCGCGACGCGCGCGCAGCAGCATTTACCGTTCGCAGGCCGAGCCAGCGCGTTTGCCGTCCGAGCGGGTTCACAAACGACGCGGTGGGTACGTAGCCTTTATGGACGACATGCTGTGCGACATATCTGCCTTCCGGTATCACCGGATACCTCCAC
>CAJMNP010000269.1 GCA_905214895.1 uncultured bacterium
GGCAGGCGCTTCATCATGGAAAGGACCATGGCAAACATGTGCTCGCTCACGGCCTGACCGTAGGCGCCGATTGAGCAAGACAGCTTGGCTTCAGCCGGCACGGTGCCGGCGGCAAGGTAGTCGTCATAGCCCGCGGTCTGCAGTTGCAGCAGTTGAAGGTGCTCGCATGCGGGGAGCATGGCGGGGTCAACGTTGCCCAGAATCACGTCGGCGTCAGCGACTTGCTCGCGCGTGACAGCGTCGGCGCTCGTGTAGATAAAGTCCTCGCCCGGAGCGCTCGACTCAAGAATTGCGCGATGGCGGTCGTTGACGGGCAGCAAAACCAGGATGTTCACAAGCAGTCCTCTCCGCTCGACCTGCCAAAAAGGGACAGGTTTATTTTGGCAGGTTTTATCAGGCAAAACGTTCAAATAAAAACGCCGGATGCAAGACGAGCATGCCCGTCAGCATCCGGCGCATCTACAGCTACCAGCTCAGCAGCTCGTAGCCGTCCTCGGTCACCACGAGCTGTACCTCGCACTGGGCCGAATCGCTGCCGTCCTTGGTGCGCACGCACCAGCCGTCGCCCTTGCTGATCTTGATGTCGGGCGCTCCGGCATTGACCATGGGCTCGATGGTAAAGACCATGCCCGGGGCCATGATGGTGTCCACGTCGGGCGCCTCGGTGGTAAAGCCCACAAACGGGTCCTCGTGGAACTCCTTGCCAATGCCGTGTCCGCCGTACTCGCGCACCACGCTAAAGCCGGCGTCCTCTACCGTCTTTTGCACAGCCTCGGCCATAACAGAGAGCGGCAGCCACGGCTTGACGGCGGCCAGGCCCGCTTCCACGCTGGCGCGGGTCACGTCGACCAGGCGCTGGCGCTCGGCCGAGACCTCGCCGATGCAGAACATGCGGCTCGAATCGCTAAAGTAGCCGTCCAGAATCGTGGAGCAGTCCACGTTGATGATGTCGCCCTCGTGCAGCACATCCGCATCGCAGGGGATACCGTGGCAGACGACGTCGTTGATCGAGGTGCACACGCTCTTGGGATAGCCCTCGTAGTTAAGGTCGGCCGGCGTGCCACCGTGCTCGACGGTGTAGTCGTAGATCATCTGGTCGATCTGGTTGGTGGTCATGCCTGCGGCGATATGCTCGCCCACATAATCGAGCACGCCCACGTTGATGGCGGCCGAACGCTTAATGCCTTCGATATCGGCGGGTGTCTTGTAGAGCGTGCGGGGCAGAACCTCCCAGCCCTCTTCCCACAGGCGCTCGAGGCGCTCGTCGAAGGCGCTATGGCATTTCTTATATTTTTTGCCGCTGCCGCACCAGCAAGCGTCGTTGCGGCCGGGCACGGGTCCATTGTCAAACATGGCTAACTTCCTTTCATTCGCAGCTAGTATAGCCCACCCACGCGTCCATAAAAGTTGCGGTGATATAGTTCCGATTTAAGCGGTTTAACAGCACAAATAGGAACTATATCACCGCAACTGATGGGGCGGGATGGCGGGCACT
>CAJMNP010000270.1 GCA_905214895.1 uncultured bacterium
TGAAATACGGTCTAAATTTGCCTAATTCCAGGCAAAACAGTCCGTATTCCACCGCATTTTTGTTACTTGCCCTTGGGCTTGCTGGCGTAGAACTTTTTCTTTTTGGGCTTACCTGCACAGGTGGGCTTGCCGTCACCGCGCGGCCCTCGGTCGCCGGCCTGCGCGTGCGCGGGTGCCGTTGTGCGAGGCTTGCGGGCTTCGGGGTTGCGCAGCTCCTCGGTTCGCTCGGCAATTTCCTCGGCGCTAAAGCCGGCCTCGGCCATGGCGTCCTCGATGGGCAGGCGGCGCACGATATAGCAATGGTGCACCTTCTGGTTGCGCGCGAAGTCCTCGGGGATGGTCTGTGCCGTAATGTCCTCCAGCACCACACCCGCGCGCGCGAGCTTGCGCGTCTCGGGGCGGAAGCCGCGCAGGTTGCAGCTAAAGATGGCGTGGCCGCCCTGTGCGAGCAGGCGCGATACGCCGGCCAAAAGCTCAACATGGTCGCGCTGGACATCCCAGGTGCGACGGCCCATCTTGGACGAGTTCGAAAACGTGGGCGGGTCGACAAAGATCAGGTCCCAGCGGTTGCGCGTCTGGCGCTGGTCGCGAGTCCAAGCGAGGACGTCGTCGCGCACAAAGTGATGCTGCGGGCCAACAAAGCCGTTCTGGTGCATGTTGCGCTCTGCCCAGTCCAGATAGGTGTTGGAGAGGTCGACCGTCACGGTCTCCTCGACGCCGCCGTCTGCCGCATAGCAGGTGGCAGTGCCGGTGTAGGCAAACAGGTTGAGGAAGCGGCGCGCCTGCTTGGCGTGCTCGCGCACCAGGTTGCGGGTGACGCGGTGGTCCAGGAAGATTCCTACATCCAGGTAGTCGTCAAAGTTGACGGCAAAGGTAAGGCCGCCCTCTTCGATAAGCGGGAGGCGACGGCGCGCGATGTTGGCGCGCTCGCCCGAGCCGCCCTTGCCAGCGCCCTGCTTGCCGTACTGCGAGCCGCCGCGCGAACGCATGCGGGCCTTGGCGTGCACGTGCTCGGCCGGAACATCCAGGATGCGCGGCGCGATGGCCAAGATGTCGAGCATGCGGGCCTGGGCCAGCGTGGGGTCGATGGTCTTGGGCGCGGCGTATTCGGCGATGACGAGCCAGCGGCCCGGCGTCTGCGGGCAACCCTCGTACAGATCGATGGCGGCGGAGTAGTCGGGTAGGTCGGCATCGTAGACGCGGTAGCAGCTCACGCCCTCGCGCTTCGCCCACTTGCGACGCAGGCGGGCGTTCTTGCGCAGGCGGTTGGCGAACTGCTCCGACTCGGGGATGAGCACGGGCAGCGGCTTGCCGTCGCCTAGGTCGAGCGTGGCGGCGGGCTCGGGCATGGGGGCGTCGGCGGCTTCGTCTTGGGCATTTGCGGTCTGCTCCTCGGCATCTGCGTTGGTCGCAGCTTCGAATGCCGCGGCGGCGTGGTCGAGCGAGGGCCAAACCTCAATAGTCGCCTCTTCGTTGTTGGGCATGACGGC
>CAJMNP010000271.1 GCA_905214895.1 uncultured bacterium
GCTTGTCCATGGGATAGCCCTCTTCGAGGATAAAGCCGCATGAGAGGTAGCGCACGTTAGCGCCCGAGGTCGCGACGTCGTTGACGGTTCCGCATACGGCGAGTCGGCCGATATTGCCGCCGGGGAAGAACTTCGGCGTTACCACAAAGCTGTCGGTCGACATGGCGATTCGCCCGCTTGCGGGCAGTGCGGCGACACCGGCATCGTTGCCCGCAAGCAGCTCGGGCGACCCAAAGGCATCCAGAAAGACCTCATCGATAATGCGCTTCATCATCTGGCCGCCGGAGCCGTGGCCCAGCAGGACGGTGCTATCGGTAACGCTATGGGACATATCGAAAACTCCAATCGTGGGTGGAATTATATGGGTGAGGCGCAGCGTCGACCGGTCCGCCATTCGTTGGGACGGCGGAACCTAATAGTCGCGGTAGCGGTGGTACGCCGCGCAGCTGCCCTCGGAGCTCACCATGCAGGGGCCGACGGGGTGTTCGGGCGTACATGCGTGGCCGAACAGCGGGCAGTCGCTCGGTGTGATGGCACCGCGCAGCACGTCGCCGCAGCGGCATCCGCGTGGCTCGACCGTCGCCTCAACGGGCATATCAAAGCGGGCGCGCGCATCAAAGCGCGAGAACTCAGGGCGGATGGAAAGGCCCGAGTTGGCAATCGGCCCCAGCCCGCGCCATGTGGTATCGCACGGCTCAAATACCTGCTCAACCAGCTGGCGCGCCACGGGATTGCCGTCGGCATTGACGCCGCGACGGTAGGCGTTGTCGATCGCGGGCTGCCCCTCGACAATCATCTGGACCAGCATGCAGATGCCCTGCAAGATATCGACCGGCTCAAACCCGGTGACTACGCCGGGGGTCTCGAACTCATCGACCAAAAACTCAAAGGGCGCCAGGCCTGTGATGGTAGCGACGTGACCAGGCAGGATAAAGCCGTCGATGGTCGTCTCGGGGTCGTTGGAGATCGCACGCAGAGCCGGCGGCGTGGTCTTGTGAGCACAGTAGACCGAGAAGTTCTGGAGCCCGCGCGCGTCGGCCTCCAGGATAGCGGCGGCAATGGTGGGCGTTGTGGTCTCAAAGCCGACACCCATAAAGATGACCGGGCGTTCGGGATTTTGCTCGGCAATGTCGAGTGCGTCGAGCGGAGAGTAGACGATACGGATGTCGCGCCCCGCCGCCTTTTGCGCGGCAAGCGAGGTGGACGATCCGGGCACGCGCATCATGTCGCCAAAGGTGGTGATGATGGCACCGTCCATGTTGGAAAGCGCGATTGCGTGATCGATGTCGCGGTTGGCGGTGACGCAAACGGGGCACCCCGGGCCGCTTAGCAGTTTGAGTCCCGTCGGCATAATGGAGCGAAAGCCATAGCGGCCAATGCTCACGGTATGCGTACCGCAGACTTCCATAAGGTTGATGCTGCGGTCGCCGACAAGCTCATGAATACGATCGATGAGCTCGCGAGCCAGCTTGGGGTCGCGA
>CAJMNP010000272.1 GCA_905214895.1 uncultured bacterium
ATAACGTCAAGTTCCTGACCGGCATGGACGAGCACGGCGAGAAGGTCGCCGAGGCTGCAGCCAAGCACAACATGACGCCGCAGGAGTGGACCGACAGCCAGGCTCCGCACTTCAAGGAGCTTTGGAGCAAGCTCGAGATCTCCAACGACGATTTCATTCGCACCACCGAGCCGCGCCAGCATCACGCCGTGCAGTATCTGTGGGAGCGCATGAAGGAGTCCGGCTACCTGTACAAGGGCAGCTATGACGGCTGGTACTGCGTGCCCGACGAGACCTACTTTACCGATACGCAGGTCCAGAAGGGTGACGAAGAGTACGGCAGCGTCGGCCAGCACCTGTGCCCCGATTGCCACCGTCCGCTCGAGCGCGTGCAGGAGGAGTCCTACTTCTTTAAGCTCTCTGCGTTCCAGGACAAGCTGCTCAAGCTCTATGACGAGCACCCCGACTTTGTTGAGCCTGCGTTCCGCATGAACGAGGTGCGCAGCTTTGTCGAGGGCGGCCTCAACGACCTTTCCGTAAGCCGTACGAGCTTTGACTGGGGCATTCAGGTCCCGTTCGACGAGGGCCACGTGACCTACGTGTGGTTCGACGCGCTGCTCAACTATATGACCGCCGTCGGCTACGGTGTCGACACCGACGAGGCTCGTGCCGAACTTGCCTATCGCTGGCCCGCGCAGTTCCACATCGTTGGCAAGGACATCATCCGCTTCCACTGCGTCATTTGGCCCGCCATGCTCATGGCCATTGGCGAGGCCCTGCCCGAGCACGTCTTTGCCCATGGCTTCCTGACCGTGCGCAATGCCGAGACCGGTAAGGCCGAGAAGATGTCCAAGAGCCGTGGCAACGCCATCGCCCCGCAGGATGTCATCGATATGCTGGGCGTCGAGGGCTATCGTTATTACTTTATGACCGATGTGGTCCCCGGTACCGACGGCGCCATCAGCTTCGACCGCATGGAGCAGGTCTACAACGCCGACCTGGCCAACAGCTGGGGCAACCTCATTTCGCGCTCGCTCAACATGAGCGGCAAGTATTTTGACGGTTGCGCGCCCGCCAAGCCCGCATCGTTCGATGCGTTCGACAACCCGCTGGCAAAGATCGCCGATGGTCTGGTCGAGCGCTACATGGCCAAGATGGACGTGCTCGATTACGGTGGAGCCAAGGACGAGGTCATGGAGCTCATCCACGCCGCCAACCACTACATCGAGGACTCCGAGCCTTGGGCACTTGCCAAGGACGAGGCCAAGGCTGACGAGCTGGCGTTTGTGATCTACAACCTGCTCGAGGCCATCCGCATTGCCGCTCACCTGCTGATGCCGCTCATGCCCCAGACTTCTGCCGAGGCTCTGCGCCGCCTGTCCTGCGAGGACGAGGCCGCGAGCGACGACCTCAAGGGCATTTGCGCTTGGGGTCTGCTTGCTGGTGGTCAGCCCGTCGAGAAGGGCGATCCGCTGTTCCCGCGTCTGG
>CAJMNP010000273.1 GCA_905214895.1 uncultured bacterium
CCTGCCAGAAGGCGTTTAGCTTTCTCGGGCGGCGCTGAAATGAACTGCGCCCCGAAACTTAGACGGGTCAATTAGCGGCCTATGCCGCACATGGGGACTGATTCCGGAACTCCTCCGGGGTCAGTCCCTTTTGCTTAACCTGCCTCCTCTTGTTCCAGTGAACGGTGTAGGCGTGGAGGTCCCGCTTGAACTCCTCGAAGCTCCGCCACGTCCGGTTCCTGTAGAACTCGTCCTTCAGGCGCCCGGGCAGCAGCTCCGTCGCAAGAGCTCGCCCTCGCGCGCCGCCGGCCCCGGCCGGGTCCGGGCGCCCTTCGGCCTTCGGTGCGCCCGTATCCCCTGTCGCAAAACTCTGCTGCAAGAGTCCTCAGCGTGGCGTCGTGTCCGACTTTCCCGTCCATAAAGAAGCCCCCCATTTCTAATGTCCAAGAAATGAGGGGGCGGTTCAATTTCGGGACGGGGATTAAATAATCATTCAGAACAAATTTTTTATCCCCGTCCCAGAAAAATCATCGGGCGTGGTCTTGGGTAAACGGTCTAGTTACGCTTGAGGTGGACGACGGTTTCGCAGTGGAAGGTTTGCGGGAACAGGTCGACCGGTGTGATCTTGACGGGGGAGAAGGTGCCTTCCTCGACAAAGCGCTTAAGGTCGCGCGCCAGGGTGGCAGGGTCGCAGCTCACATAGGCCACGTCGCGTGCGCTCGTGCTGGCGATGAGGTCGATGGCCTCGGGTGCCAAGCCTGCGCGCGGCGGATCGACCACCAGGACATCGGCGTCCTGGTCGGGGAACTCGCGTACCGCGTCGCCGCCGATGACGTCGACGTTGTCGAGCTTGTTGATCTCGAGGTTGCGACGCAGGTCGCGCACGGCCGGACCGTAGGCCTCGACGGCGGCAACAAAGTCGCAGCGGCGAGCGAGTGGTAGGGTAAAGGTGCCAGCACCGCAGTACAGGTCCACGGCTAGCTCGTCTTCCTGCGGGTCGAGGGCGTCCATAACGAGCTCAATCAAAATCTCGGCGCCCTTGGTATTGACCTGGAAAAACGACGGGGCCGATAAGCGCATCTGGCCTTCGGCGATATTCTCGGTCCACGAGCCCTCGCCGGCGAGCATCTCGACTTTGGAGACACGGCGGGCTTTCTTTTCGCCCTTGCTCATCACACGCACGATGCTCGTGGGATGAGCGGCGTCCGCCAGCACGCGGGAGACCTGCGAGCGCGGAAAAGAGCCCGTGGGCGTCCAGAGTGCGACCTCGAGTGCCTTGGTGCGACGCGAAGCACGAATGCCGACGCGCTCGAGGCCCAGGTCGTGGCTGCCGCTTAGATAGTTGAGCGCGCCGACGACTGATTTGAGCGCCTTGGGAAAACGCTTATCGAACAGCGGGCACGCATCGACGGTCACTATTTTGCTGGGGTCGACACCGTGCATGCCAAGGCGCACGCGACCGTTGACGACGG
>CAJMNP010000274.1 GCA_905214895.1 uncultured bacterium
TGAGCGTGAGGGTGCCGCAGTCCAGGTCGCTTGCCAGCGCCGAGATGCTGCCCAGGCGGCGCTCGATGTCGGGCACGCCGCCGCGGCT
The DNA here is from genome assembly GCA_905214895.1 of uncultured bacterium. The sequence goes on from CAJMNP010000274.1 coordinate 89, forward strand.
GAGCTCGCTGGCTTGAACGCCGGCGCGCTCCAGGACGGACGTGGCCACCTCGTAGCTTTCGGGGTGGACGCTTGTCGCGTCGAGCGGGTTCTTGCCACCGCTGATGCGCAGGAAGCCCGCGGCGTTGAGATATGCCTTGGGTCCCAGTTTGGGGACCTTCTTAAGCTGGCGGCGATCGGTAAAGGCACCGTTTTCCTCGCGGTAGGCCACGATATTCTTGGCCACGCTCGGCGTGATGCCCGATACGTATCCCAGCAGGCTCGCGCTTGCGGTGTTGACGTCGACGCCCACGCGGTTGACGACGTCTTCCACCACGTGGCCCAGGGTGCGCGAAAGCTCGGCCTGGTCAAGGTCGTGCTGGTACTGGCCAACGCCGATGGACTGGGGCGGAATCTTGACGAGCTCTGCCAACGGGTCCTGCAGGCGGCGGCCCAGGCTCATGGCGCCGCGCACGGTGACGTCCAGGTCGGGGTATTCCTGGCTGGCGAGCTCGGAGGCGGAGTACACCGATGCGCCGGCCTCGTTGACGATGGTGTATCGCAGCCCAGGAGCCTGCTCGGCGATGAATTCGGAGACGACTTCCTCGGTCTCACGGCTAGCGGTGCCGTTGCCAATGACGATGGTGTTGACGCCGTCCTTCTTGACGAGGCGGGCGAGCTCGCGCTTGGTGCCGGCGACGTCGTGGCGCGGCTTGGTGGGATAGACCACGCCGTGGTCGAGCAGCTTGCCGGTCTCGTCCATGACGGCGACCTTGCAGCCGGTGCGGTAGCCCGGATCGAGCGCGAGCACGCGGGCGCCGCGCACGGGGCGTGCCGAGAGCAGGCCCTCGAGATTCTTGGCAAAGACGTTGATGGCCTCGGTCTGGGCGCGGACGGTGAGCTTGGCGCGGGCCTCGCGCTCCAGTGAGGGGGCCATGAGGCGTTTGTAGCCGTCAGCGATGGCGGCATCGAAGACGGGAGCGAAGACGCCTTGGCGACGGGACCAGCGGCTGCCGAGGCGCGCCGTGGCGGCGGCGCCGTCGACGTTCACGCGCACACGGAGCTTGCCCTCGCGCTCACCGCGGTCGATAGCCAGCACGCGGTGGTTGGGTATGCGGCGCAGCGGCTCGTCAAAGTTGTAGTAGGGCTCGTAGGGGGTCTTCTCGGTGGGGTCGGTGGCCTCGACGACGATGTCGGCGGTGTTTTGCGTAAAGGCGCGCAGATCGGCGACGTTCTCCGGGTCCTCGGCTACCGTCTCGGCCACGATGTCGGCGGCGCCGGCGAGCGCCTTTTCGGGCGTGTCGAAGCCGGCCTCCTCATTGACGTATGCCGCGGCGGCGTCGAGTGCGCTGCCCTTGGCCGAGGCCTGCATGA
>CAJMNP010000275.1 GCA_905214895.1 uncultured bacterium
AAGAGCACCGTGACGCCCAGATCGCAGGCGATGTCGCCCAGCACGGTGGACGTCAGGTCCGCGGCGAGCGCCTTGCCAATCGCGTCGTTCACCCAAAACGTCGGCACAAAATGCGCCGCGGTCTGCACGGCCGAGCCCATGAGCGACAGCGGCATCCAGGCGCCGCCCAAAAACGTCATGAGCATGCCGAGTAAGTTGCCCACGCCGTTGAGCAGTTCCTCGCGCGCGCCCAAGCTCGACAGCGTAAAGCCAACGGCCAGAGGTGTGCACGCCAGGGCAAACGTCGCCGCCAGTGCCAGGCACACACGGCCCGCGCCGACCTCGGCAACCGCGCCGGCAAAGCCCACGACGCCCATCATGCTCGACACGAGCCAAATGCAGACGGTAAGCACGGCGGCGGCCGCGAACACGGCGAGCGAACGCTGGCGCTCGGAGACCGGGCTGGTCTCCATGCGGCGCACGCGCTCGGGCTCGTTCATGCCCGAGAACACCAATCCCACCGACACGATGACCGACGAGATAATCGCGTACGCGCCAAAGTTGAAGTACGACTCGAGCGTGGCGGCGGCAGTCGAGTCGACCTTGACCTGCTCGATCTGGACCTCCGCGCGCTTTGCAGCCGCGTGCTCGGCGGCCTTGGCGACGCTGCCGCTGGAAGCAGCTGGCTCAAGTGCCGCCGCAGCGCCCGCGAGCGAGATCCAGCGCGAGGCCTCGGCAGACGAAAGCGCTGCCGCCATGGTACCGGAGCCGTACGTCACATCGAGCTTGGGCAGGTCTTCCCCCGCACGGGCGGCTGCAACAAGATCGTCCTCAAACCCTTCCGGGATAAAGAACACGCAATCGGCGCTACCCTTGGCGCTGTTGCTCTTGGCGAGCGCATCCGCAAGGTCGTACGTGTCGTCACCAACGCCCGTGACCAGGTCAAAGCGTGAGCCCAGATGCTTGGTAAGCGCCCGCGAAAGGTCGCTATTGTCGCGGTCGACCACGATCACGTTGGTGTCGTAGGGCCGGTACTCGGTAAGCTGCGACGAGTTCCAGCTCACCGAGGCCGCGATGAATACGCCCATGAGCGAGATGAACACCGTATAGATGAGCAGGTAGAACGGGTGCGCCATCGCCATGCGAAGCGCGGTCTTAAAGGTGCTCATAGCGGCTCCTTCCAAAGATCAGCGTAGCGGCGGCGACAAACACCAGGGTCATCAGGACGAGCGCACCAGCGCGGACGGCAAAGGGCCCCAGGTCCTCAAAGAAATACAGGCGATTGAACATGTCGCAGATGAGCTTGACGGGGTTGAGCCAGCACTCGGCCGGGCAGGCGCGGGCGACATCGTCGGCAAGCGCCATCGCCGGCTCACCGTAGAGGCCGGCGAACAGGGCGCACGTGGTGGCAAAGCCCGTGAGGATGCCCGACTTGGA
>CAJMNP010000276.1 GCA_905214895.1 uncultured bacterium
AGCGCGGGCAGGCGCTGATCCTGATCACCGACTACGTCTACGACACCGACGGCCGCCCGCTCCACGTCTCCAAGCGCATCCAGCGCACCGACCGCGCCAAATACACCGAACCCATCGGCTAACCTGCCAAAATAAACCTGTCCCTAAATGGTAGGTTTGGGGAGGTCGGGAAACCAGGTTGGTTTGGGTTGGTTGGGAACGCGCTCGGCTAGAACCAACTCCATCCAGCACATGTCGTACCAGCGGCCGAACTTTTGGGCGCAGCGGTCGAAGGCACCCACCAGGCGATATCCCATGTGGGCATGGAAATCCTGACTGTTGTGCGTCAGATACTCGTCGTCCTTATCGTGCGGCACGGCAATGAGCGCGCACATGTTGGTGATGCCCATCGCGACCAGGCATTGCTTGAGCGCGTCGTGCAGCTTGCGACCCAGCCCGCCATGGCGCACATCGCGTGCCAGGTAGATTGACGTCTCGACCGACCAGTCGTATGCCTCGCGGCTGTTAAGCGGACTCACATAGGCATAGCCTACCGGACGCCCGTCCAACTCCATCACCAGATACGGATAGCGCTTGAGCGTACGCTCAATACGCCCGGCGAACTCCTCAACGCTCGGCACCTCGTATTCGCAGGTAATCGCCGTCTGGCGCACATACGGCTCATAGATGGCAAGCAACGCCGGTGCGTCTTCGGGCGTCGCCAGGCGAATCGTCGGCTCGGACATCTCGGTCATACAACCCTTCTCCCTCAAAAACAAAGGCCGCCTTGCGCCAAACCCAGCGCAAGGCGGCCCCCCGTCATTACATCAGGCTACAGAACCGCCGCCAACGCGTCGATATCCTCCTGCGTCGTGGCCCAGCTGGTGCAAAAACGCACCACCGTGTGGGTCTCGTCGTACTTTTCCCAGTACTCGACCGAGGCATGCTCGCGAATGCGGGCCATGTCCTCGTTGGACAGAATCACAAACTGCTGGTTTGTGGGCGTCTCCAAGAAGAACTGGTAGCCGCGCTCGTGCAGCACGCGACGCAGCGCCTGCGCGGTTTCGATGGCCTGGCGACCAATCTCAAAATACAGGCCATCGGTAAAAAGGGCCTCGAACTGCACACCCGTCAGGCGGCCCTTGGCAAGCAGTGCGCCATGCTGCTTAATACGCGGAATGGGATGCGCCGGAGCATGCATGCCGCAAAACACCACGGCCTCGCCGCACAGAGCGCCACACTTGGTGCCGCCGATGTAGAACACGTCACACAGCTGTGCCAGCTCGGGCAGGGTAATGTCGCACTCATCGGCCGCCAGCGCATAGGCCAGGCGGGCGCCATCCACAAACAGCGGAATCTCGCGCTTCTGGCACACTGCGTGAATCGCCGCGAGCTCGGCCTTGGAGTACAGCGTGCCGTACTCGGTCGATA
>CAJMNP010000277.1 GCA_905214895.1 uncultured bacterium
TGGAGCTGCCGGGGACCAGGCCGTCGTCGACGCTCGCCAGGTCGAACAGGCGCAGGCGGTTCTTGGTGGGCTGGCCGTAACCGGGCACATCGATGTTGACGAGCTTGGAAGTAACGGCAAAATCACCGAACTCGACGGTGTAGGAGCGGTCGTCATCGATCAGGATGTCCTGCTCGCCGAGCCACTCGTCGGGGACGGCCTTCTGCTGGTTGTCGACAAAGCGCTGGCGGAACAGGCCGTAATGGTAGTTGAGGCCCACGCCGTCGCCGGTAAGGCCCAGCGTGGCGATGGAATCCAAGAAGCACGCAGCCAGACGGCCCAGGCCGCCGTTGCCGAGCGAAGGCTCGACCTCGAACTCCTCAATCTTGTTGAGATCGTGGCCGGCGGCGACGAGCTGGTCCTTAACCTCGTCATAGATGCCGAGGTCGATCATATTGTTGATGAGCAGCTTGCCGATCAAAAACTCGGCAGAGATGTAGTAGAGCTTTTTCTTGCCGTTGTTGAGCGGACAGGCGGCAGAGCGCTCCTGCACGAGCTTGACCAGCAGCTTATAAATACGACGGTCATCGAGCTGCTCGAGCGAGGTTCCAAAGGACTGCTCGGCAAGAGCCGCAAGATTGATACGGGGCATGTTTCCTCCTGTGGTGAGTCGACTACATGTCAGAAATTCAAAAGAAGCCCGCGCGAGGGGATTGGGGTGGCCTCGCGCGGGAAAAGCGGTCGCGTCCGCACGGTGGGGTGGGGTCGGGCGCGGTGGCTCCTATTGGGGAAGCTCAATTTCGGCTTCCGACGGGATGCGGAAGAAGGTTTCGGTCCAGTCGGTGAGCTTGTGCTCGAGCTCGCGGGTGATGGCGCCATCGAGCATGCGCCAGGTCCAGTTGCCGCCCAGGGTGGCGGGAGTGTTGATGCGCGCCTCGTTGCCCAGATTGAGCAGGTCTTGCATGGTGTAGATGCAGGTATCGCTCACGCTGGCGGCGATGGTGCGGTTGAGTGCATCGGCCATGGGCTCGCCGGCCTGCTGGTGGGTGTACAGGGCCGCCTGCTCGCGCTGACGCGGGGTGGCCGTTCCCTCAAACCAACCGCGCGCCGTCTCGTTGTCGTGTGTGCCCACATAGGCGACGGTGTTGGCAATGTAGTTGTGCGGCAGGTAGTACGAGTTGGCGCCCTCAAAGGCGAACTGCAGGATCTTCATGCCGGGGAAGCCCGAGTTGTCGCGCATGTCGATGACGCCGGGGGTGAGGAAGCCCAGGTCTTCGGCGATGATGGGCAGTGTGCCGAGCTTTTCCTCGAGCGTTCTGAAGAACTTGAGGCCGGGGCCCTGCGTCCACGAACCGTAGGACGAATCGGGTGAGGAGAACGGCACCTCCCAATAGGCCTCGAAGCCGCGGAAGTGATCCAGGCGGA
>CAJMNP010000278.1 GCA_905214895.1 uncultured bacterium
ATACCCTTTGAGTGCTAGACTTTGCGCCGTCGAAGGGAACATATATGGATAAGCGAGATCTTGAGCAATTGCTGAGCGATGTTGCCGGCGGAGCAGTCACCCCTGCCGACGCCCTCACGCGCATCCAGACGGCTCCGACCGCCGATTTGGGCTTTGCGCAGCTCGATCTTTCGCGCGGGGTGCGCCAGGGGGCCGGCGAGGTTGTCTACGGGGCCGGTAAAACCGCCGATCAGATTGCCGCCATTATCGAAGCACTGCGCGATGCCGGCCAGGAGCGCATCCTGGTCACGCGCCTGGATGCCGAAAAAGCCGCGCGCACCGCTGAACTTCTTGGCAACGGCATCGACCTGGGATATGTCCCGGACGCACAGCTCGCCCTCGTGGGCGGCAAGCCCTCCCCTACCGGCAACGGACGCATCGTCGTCGCCTGCGCCGGCACGAGCGACCTGCCCGTCGCCGAAGAAGCCGCGTTGACGGCCGAGTTCTATGGCAACGAGGTCGACCGCCTCTACGACGTGGGTGTCGCCGGCCTGCACCGCCTGCTTGCGCATGCCGAGGAACTTGCCCAGGCACAGGTGGTCATCGCCATTGCCGGCATGGAGGGCGCGTTGGCGAGCGTTATCGGCGGCCTGGTGAGCTGTCCGGTCATCGCCGTTCCCACCAGCGTGGGTTACGGCGCGAGCTTTGGTGGCGTAGCCGCGCTGCTCGCCATGCTCAACTCCTGTGCCAGCGGCGTTTCGGTCGTCAACATCGACAACGGCTTTGGTGCCGCCTACCAGGCAAGTCTTATCAATCATCTGAGCGCCGGCACGCCCTGCGCCCGTTAAGGAGCATTCCATGTCCAATCATCAGCACACGCTTATCATCGACGGCACCTCGGGCATCAGCGGCGATATGACCGTCGCGGCCCTGCTCGACCTAGGCGCCAGCGAGGAGCACCTGCGCGAGCAGCTCGCCACGCTGCCGGTCGACGGCTTTACGATCGCCGTCACACGCGTAAGCAAGCATGGCATCAACGCCTGCGATTTCGACGTCCAGCTTGCAGAGGAGCTCGAGAACCACGATCACGATATGGCCTGGCTCTACGGCAACGAAGCAGCTGCCGAGCACACGCACGAGCATGAGCACCACCATCATGATCATGGCGAGCACGAACACGAGCACTGCCACGAGCATGACCATGAGGGCCACGGTCATGGCCACGAGGGTCACCATCACGCCCACCACCATCACCACCGTTCTTTGGCGGACGTCACCGCCATCATAGATGGCTCGCAGCTAAGCGATGGCGCCAAGCGTCGCGCGCTCGCCATCTTTACCGCGCTCGCCGCCGCCGAGGCCAAGGCCCACGGCAAAACGCCCGAGACCGTCATGTTCCACGAGGTGGGCGCCGTCGA
>CAJMNP010000279.1 GCA_905214895.1 uncultured bacterium
GACATCGTGGTGACGCCGGCGTTCTGCCGCATCAGCCGCATGATTCGCGACTTTAGCTCTGACGACATCATGGTGGGCAACAAGAAGCCCAACCTGCGTCAACTCGTCGAAAACCGTTTGGCGGCTCGTGGGGAAGGCGCGACGGTGCGCGAGATCCGCTATCGCGAGATCAGCACGGCGGGTGCCGACCTGGATGAACTGTCTCTTGATGAGGTCGCTTACGAGACGCCGGTGACGCACGAGCGCTTTTTGCAGTGGGTGACGCCGCAGGGCAAGATCGCGGGCTTTTTGCGGCTGTCGCTGCCCGACCATTCGTTTGTTGCCGTGCATGCGGACGAGTTGCCGACGACGCCGGACGAGGCGATGATTCGCGAGGTACACGTGTATGGCATGGCGGCACGCGTGGGGGATCAAGGCCAGGCGGCGCAGCATCACGGGTTGGGGCGTCTGCTCGTAGAGCGTGCGTGCGAGATTGCCCGGGACGCGGGTTATGCACGTATCAACGTGATTAGCGCGATTGGCACGCGTGAGTACTATCGCCATTTGGGTTTTTACGACCACGGACTCTATCTGCAAAAGGAGCTCTAGATGAACAAACCGAGTGTTTCTGCTGGCGTCGTTGCCGGCGTTGCCCTGGGAGCTGCGGCGCTTGGCGCGGCCGCCGTCGCTGTTCGCGCTGCCTGTCTGCAGGTCGCGAGGACTCGCAATGGGTTGGCGCGTGTGAAGCGCGTGCACGATGAGAGTGGCGACGAAGTCCGCGTGTTGGTGCAAGGCGGCGTCTACCAGAGCGCGACCTACGTTGGCGAGCGTTGGGCAGAGCCCGTCTTTACGTACTATCGTGCGTTTGACGACGTGTTTGAGGCCGAGGATGCGATGCGCGACGCTTATGGTCACGGTATCAACCGTATGCTTATGCTAGGTGGGGGCGGGTTTGCCTATCCCAAATATGCGCTGGTGTCGCACGAGGGCTTGCGCATGGACGTCATTGAGTACGATGCCGAGATTACGCGTCTGGCGCGTCGTTGGTTCTATCTGGACGAGCTGGAGCGCACGGTGGGTGACCGCTTGCGGGTGATTACCGCTGAGGCTCGCTCGTATCTGGGCGTGACGAGCGTTGGGCATCGTCGCTACGATGTCGTCGTGAGCGATTGCTTTGGCGGTGCCGAGCCCGTGCGCGAGCTGGCGACGATTGAGGCGCTGCGCTTGGTGCGGGGCAGCCTGAACCCCGGCGGTATCTATGCCGCCAATATCGTGAGTGCAAACGAGGGGAGCGATGTGACGTTCCTGCGCGATTGCGTTACCACGGCGCTCGAGGTGTTTGCGCATGCCTGGGTGGTTCCCTGCGGCGACGCGGAATTTGGCGGCGAAGAGAACTACCTGCTCATCGCCAGCGACGG
>CAJMNP010000280.1 GCA_905214895.1 uncultured bacterium
ACACGATGGTGTTGGGAGGTTTTGCTATGGCGCAGCGCGAACAACACGAACGGGTCAAAAAGATGGACCGCTGGGCGGGCAAGTTGCTCGGGCATAAAGCGGTGGTGGTGGCGATACTCGTCGTCATCGCGATGGCGAGCGGGCTGGCGATGGCGAGTTTTGGCGGCGAGTCCGGAGGCGTGTCGTTTGAGCGGGCTGGGGACTCGGGCTCATCGGCAGAGCCGGGTCCTAGCGTTGATTCGCATGATCGTGAGTCCGATGGATCTTCGCACAAAGCTTCTGCCGAATTGGAGGTCTATGTCGATGTCGATGGCGCCGTTGTGTCACCCGGTGTGTACCGGCTTATGGATGGCGCGCGGGTGGCGCAGGCAATTGATGCCGCCGGAGGATTGACACCCGAGGCAGATGTGACAGGGCTCAATCGGGCATCCAAGGTCGCAGACGGACAAAAAATATACGTACCAAAGGTGGGGGAGCAGCAGGCGGTTGCCGCGGGCGGTGGAGCCGATGACGGAGCTGTCTTGGCTTCAGGCGCGAATGATATGGCGGGGCTCGTCAATATCAATACAGCGAGCGCGGCGGAGCTGCAGACGCTCTCGGGCATTGGGCCTTCTATGGCTCAGTCGATTATCGACGAGCGCTCGAAGAATGGTCCCTTCGCCTCGGTCGATGATCTGATGCGTGTATCTGGCATCGGTGAGAAGAAGCTTGCCAAAATCAAAGATTGTATCTGCGTATGAGCACGCCCAAGCGCGAGCATGTGATGCCCCCGCGGCCCCTCATGCCATGGACGATGGCCTTGTTTGCCGGCCTGTGCGTTAGCTGTGTCTTGGTGCTCAATGTGGCCGCTGATGCGATACTGAGGGAGCGGGCGCCGGCGGTCGGACCGCTATGGGCTATTCCTGTTGCGGCGGCGGTATTCGTTGTGCTGGTTCAATTCTGTGCGCGGCTTGCACCTTTAAAGCGGTGGCTGTATGCCGCGTCCGTCGGTCTCGTGGCGGGAGCGGTCGTCTCGGCGTGGTGGGCTGTGGGTGCGCTCAGCGCCTCGAAGGCGCTCGACGGTCGAGCGGCAAGCGGCCTAGAGTTTGTCGTGCAGGGTGATCCATCCATAAACGTTGACGTGTATTCCTATACCTGTGAGGCACGCGCGGACGGCAAGAACTTAGCAACGGTTCGTCTGTCGTGCGACCGCGAGCTTGGTGCCGGGTCTCACGTGCGTGTTATCGGCCGCGTTTCTCGTTTTGAGAACGATGCGTATGGGCGCTCGCGCGTACTCCGAGGCGAGGTGCGCAAGGTTAAAGCCGTTCGGATTGTGTCGGTCGATGTGGGCTCTCGGGGGTCGCTGCTTCGGCTGCGAAATGGGCTGCTTGCGTCCATCGCGCCTGCGACCGACCC
>CAJMNP010000281.1 GCA_905214895.1 uncultured bacterium
CCGACATCAAGACCATCACGGCGCACCGCCTGTATGCCGAGACGGCCATCACCGCCATCACAGCGCAAAACACACTGGGCGTCACCGCCGTGCAGGATATCTCGCCAGATATCGTAGCCGCGCAAATTGACGCCGTCTTTGACGATATCCGCCCGAGCGCCGTCAAAATCGGCATGGTTTCTTCTGTCGAGATTATCGAGGTTATCGCCGACCGTTTGAGCGCCTGGAACGCAACGAACGTGGTCGTCGACCCCGTCATGGTCGCCACCTCGGGCGCTCGCCTCATTGCCGAGGATGCCGCTGAGGCACTCACCCGCCGCCTGTTCCCGCTGGCGACCGTTATCACGCCCAACATTCCCGAGGCCATGGCGCTGCTCGACTACGAGGTCGATTCCGAGCGCACACAACAAAATGCCGCTATGCTCCTCACCCGCCGCTTTGGCTGCGCAGCCTTGGTTAAGGGCGGTCATTTTGTCAACGAGGCCAACGACGTACTGGCCGAGCCTGCGCCCCTCGATGACGAGGGCAACCACCTGGGCGATCCGCTCACCACGTGGTTTCGCCACAAGCGCATTGAGACCGACAACACGCACGGAACCGGCTGCACGCTCTCGTCCGCCATCGCCTGCGCGCTGGCCCAGGGCATGGAACTTGCCGACGCCATCAACGCCGGCAAGGCCTACCTAACCGGCGCTCTCGCCGCCGGCTTTGACATGGGCAAAGGCTCCGGCCCCGTCAACCACATGTGGCAGTATTAAGATTCGCAGCCCAAAACCACCGCAAAGGGGACAGGCACCTTTGTGGTGGCTCCCACAAACATCTCGATCTGTAACAGTTAGAGCCCATTTTTTGGCCCACCTGCTACAGATCGAGACAAACGACCGATATCGACCTAAATAATCTCAATCTGTAACATCTAGCCCGTTTTCGACCTTACAACTGTTACAGATCAAGACAAATAAACGAAACAAGCCACCGCAAAGGGAACTTTTGTGGTGGCTTGGGGTCGCGCTACTCACCGAGCATCTCCTGGAGCTTGGCTGCCACGGCATGTCCCAGGCTCTCATGGCTTTCGGGCATCATGTGCAGATAATCGATATCGCCCGGCTCGGCAAACTCGGCGGCATTCAAAAAGTCGCAGCCAAACTGCTCGGCCACATGCGCATAGTACTCGCCAAAATGCTCCGAGGCTTCTACGGAATGCTCGTCAAAGTCGGTCATATATACATCGGCGATCTGCGGCTTGATCTTGATAGGAGCCATCAGCAGAATGCGCGGACAAGGCGCGGCGTCGGTCCAGGGAAACGCGCGGACGGCGCGAATCAGCGCCATGGCACCACGGGCGATATCGGAAGCTGTCACGTTAAAGACCGTCTTACAGTCGTTGGTGC
>CAJMNP010000282.1 GCA_905214895.1 uncultured bacterium
GCTCGGGAATTGAGCTTGCCGAGACGCTGCAGAACCTAAAGACGCCGCCGGTCGTAGTGTTTGTGACGGCATTTGCCGAGTATGCGGCCGATGCCTATAACCTCGATGCGGTCGATTACGTCGTCAAACCGGTGGAGGATGCCCGCCTGTCAAAGGCACTCGACAAGATCGAGACTGCCCTGGGTGCTCGCCGTGTCGTCCATGCTCCGCGCCAGCCTTTGCGCCTGACGGTGGATCGCGGGGGCAAAAGGGTGTTCATTCCCGTGGCGGATGTCTGTTACTTTGAGGCGCGCGCCGATTTTTGTAACGCCGTCTGCGCCGAGGGGACATACCTGATCAATGAGTCGATTTCCTCGCTCGAGCGGCGCCTGGCTTCCGAGGGCTTTATCCGCGTCCATCGCAGCTATCTGGTTAATTTGGAAGACGTGCATAATGTCGAGATCGGCTCCACGGGCCTGATGGAGCTCAGGCTCGACCGTGTGAGCTCGACGGTGCCCGTTTCACGCCGTCGCGCTGCCGAGGTTAAAGCGCACCTGGGGCTAGCGTAAGGGTCGGTGCGCCATCGTTTGCCGTTGCAGGTTTGGCATGACCGTGCGGTGGGCATAATGGGTGGCATCGAATGAAATCGAAAGGAACAATATGCCCGCGCTCATTACGCATCATCTGTTTGGCGAGGAAAGCATCGACCGTCTTCCGCAGGGCGTTATCACGTCCGACGAGGAGCGCATCGCCTTTATCCTGGGAAACCAAGGTCCCGACCCGTTTTTCTTCCACATACTCACGCCGCGCATTTCCGACTGTACATCGCTTGCTCAGGTCATGCACCGCTCGCGCATGTCGCGCCAGTTCTCGTGTCTGCGCGACGGCGTGTCGCACCTGCAGCCGCGCGACGCCAATCTGGGTCGCGCCTTTGCGCTGGGCCTGCTGTCGCACTATGTGCTCGACCGCAATGCCCACCCCTTTGTCTACGAGCAGCAGTTTGGCATTGTGGATTCCGACCCCGAGCTCGAGGCTTCGGGCAGCCAAGTCCACGCCGTGCTCGAAAGCGATCTGGACGTGCTGATGCTGCAGCTCAAGCGCGATGGGGCAACGGTCGAGGATTATCCGCCGGCGGGCGAGATCGTCACTACCGACCGCATCAATCGCGTTGCCGGCGTGCTGATGAGCTACGTTGCCGGGCGCGTGTACGGTATCGACATCCCGGCGGGGGAGTACGCCGGCGCCGTCTCGGACATGCAGATGCTCTACCGCACTATCGAGCCGGCCGGTTCGGCCAAGGCGCGCGCGATTGCCCTGCTCGAGGGCTTGGTGCACGATTATTCGCTGCTCGACGGCCTTGCGCATCGCGTGACGACCGAGCTGCCCGAGCGTACCG
>CAJMNP010000283.1 GCA_905214895.1 uncultured bacterium
CAGTTGTCGAGGATAAAGCTGCCGCCGATCATCCAGATGACGGCGCGCGCGATGTTGATGAAGATGCTCGATGCTGGGAGCGGGTTATCATCGCGGTTAAGCAGGTGGTGCAGGGTCTTGGACGCGATTTTGGCGGCAACGGCGGTGCCGATGGCCAAGATACCGGCCCAGATGATGTTGTGGACCCATCGTTGTGCAAAGAAATGAAGAATTGGCTCAAACAATTCCATGTAGGGAAACCTCCTCATGATCGTTCAACCATGATACCCACCAAAAGCCCGTCCGATCACATCGGACGCGCCGATAACTTGAGATGGGGTGGCCGCGGTGGCGTAGGCTGGGGCGCCGGCGAGCACGCCGGCGAGGAGGGCGACGGTCAAGGCAAGACGGGGAAGGAGTCTTTTCATGGCAGTTTCCTTAGTTCTTAACCAGTGGTTCCTGCTGACGCTGGATTATCGACATGATATGCGAAAACCGCCGCAAAGGTATCTGTTCCTTTGCGGCGGTTTTGACGTTTGTGCAGATAAAACCTGCCAAAATAAACCTGTCCCTTATTGGCAGGTTTTAGCTCAGCAGCATGCGGTCATTGGCGAGCTCGCCGCCCGAGACCTCCTCGAACTTCTGCAGCAAGTCGGCCACGGTGAGCGACTTCTTCTCATCGCCCGCCACGTCGTAGATCACGTGACCCTCGTGCATCATGATCAGGCGATTGCCCAGACGGATGGCGTCATTCATGTTGTGCGTGACCATGAGCGTGGTCAGGTGGTTCTCGTCGACAATCTCCTCGGTCAGATTGAGCACCTTAGAGGCCGTCTTGGGGTCGAGCGCCGCGGTGTGCTCGTCGAGCAGCAGCAGGCGCGGCTTGGTGAGCGTGGCCATGAGCAGGGTGAGTGCCTGGCGCTGACCGCCCGAAAGCAGGCCGACCTTGGCGTTGAGGCGCGTGTCCAGACCGAGGTCCAGGCGCTTGAGCAGCTCAACGTACTCGTCCTTCTCGGCCTTGGTGACGCCCCACGAAAGACCGCGACGCTGGCCGCGACGCTTGGCGAGGGCCAGGTTCTCGGCGATCTGCATGTCGGCAGCGGTACCGCGCATGGGGTCCTGAAACACGCGGCCCAGGTACTTGGCGCGCTGCGACTCGCTCAGGCGCGAGATGTCGGTGCCGTCGAGCTCAATAACGCCCGAATCGAGCGGGTACACGCCGGCGATCATGTTGAGCAGCGTGGACTTGCCGGCGCCATTGCCGCCGATCACGGTTACAAAGTCGCCGTCATTCAGGGTGAGGTCGACACCGGTGAGCGCGCGCTTCTCCGTGACGGTGCCCTTGTTAAAGGTCTTCTTGACGTGCGAGAGCTTAAGCATCTGCCTCATC
>CAJMNP010000284.1 GCA_905214895.1 uncultured bacterium
TTGTCGAGGACACGTATGCCAAGGCGCGCACGCCCAATTTTGAGGGCGATGACGGGCTCAAGAACTACCTGTCCGAGATGTTCGACGGTGCCTCTGCCGTGGCGAGTGATGCCACCGATCGTGCCGCTTCGGCAACCAAGGTTGTAACGCTCGTGACCTGTCGTTCGCTGTCGCTGAGCAACACACGCGCCGTCATGGTGCTCACGCCGGTCGAGGAATAAGTTGTTCGAGAGTAGCTAAAAAGGCCCCGTCCCAAATTGGCTACTCGACGACGGTAAGGGAGAAATGATGCTCGAGAGTGGCAAATTGATGCCTTCGATTGATGCTTGGCTGCGCGAGGCCAAGGCCGATGCTTCGGCGGCAGGCTGTGGGATGTATCTGACGCATAACGGTGTGGTGCGCGCGACGCCCAAGGCCGAGGTGCGCGGAGTCGAGACCGATGGCGTGGCGCCAGGCCACAGGGTGGGCGGCATGGTCTTTGACTACGACGCCGAAAAGGTACGGTCTGCTATCGAGGCCACGCGCGCGATGCCGGGTATCGGCTATGTGCGCGTGTGGCTGGCAAGCGGCGAGCTTACCGTAGGTGACGACATCATGCTCGTGCTTATCGGCGGGGACATTCGCCCACACGTGGTCGATGCACTGCAGGCGCTCGTTGGCACCATCAAGAACGAATGCGTGAGTGAGGTCGAGCGCGAGGCATAGAGGATTGCGTCGATAGAAGGATCGTTTATAAAAATGCCCACCGGTACATGTGATACCGGCGGGCATTTTGCGTTTTGGGCGCGGTGAGCGCTATACGCGCGTCGCATCCTTGGGGCTCATGGTCATGCTCTGGAAGCGGTTTTCCATGTACTCGTTATCGAAGTGCTCTCCGTAGAACTGTGCGACGGGAATGTCCGGCTCCGTGCCGTTAACGCGCTGGTACCAGTAGTCGAGCGACTGCAGCGTCATGACGCCGTCGACCAGCATGATAACGGTAAAGATGACGGTGGCCGAGTAGCGGCTCTTCCAGGGGATCTTGTTGATAAGCTTAAGCAGCCTCGGCAGCAGCAGCTTGATCCAGATGAGGCCGCCCAGGCCCCACAGGCAGGCGAAGCCCGTGCAGGTGCGTCCGCCCGTGAGGACCACGAGCGGATCGGGCAAACCGAACAGCGTTATGTGCGAGTAGCTCCACGAGACCACGCCAAACGCGGTCTGCATAAACCAGCCCACGAACACCTCAAAGCTGGCGCCGAGCAGGGCGCTCACCAGGAAAATGATGATGGGGTTCTTTTTGTAGAAGCGGTTAAGCACCATGGTCATGAGCACGGCGCCAAATCCGTAGATGGGGCTGAAGGGGCCAA
>CAJMNP010000285.1 GCA_905214895.1 uncultured bacterium
GACATCGACACCCTCGACCCGGCGGCGACCATCGTCGTGGCAACGGGCAACGCCCATAAGCTCGCTGAGATCGAGGCCATTTTGGGCAAGGTTATGCCCGAGGTTCGCTTTGTGGCGCTCGGCCAGCTGGGCGATTTTGAGGACCCCGAGGAAAACGGCACGACGTTTTTGGAGAACGCCATCATCAAGGCGCAGGCCGCGGTGGAGGAGACGGGGCTTATGGCCATTGCCGACGATTCGGGCCTGGTCGTCGATGCGCTGGACGGTGAGCCCGGTGTGTATAGCGCGCGCTACGCGGGCGTTCACGGCGACGATGCTGCCAACAATGCCAAGCTGCTCGTGAATCTGGAGGGCGTGGCCGACGAGGACCGCACTGCGCGCTTTATGAGCGTCGTCGCGCTCATCGACACGGACGGTTTGGTCACCTATGGTGAGGGCGCCTGCGAGGGCGTTATCGCACACGAGGGCCGCGGCGATCACGGCTTTGGCTACGACCCGCTGTTCCTGCCGGTCGACACGCCGGGCAAGACCATGGCCGAGCTGACGGCGGACGAGAAGAACGCCATCAGCCATCGATTCCATGCGCTCGAGCACCTATCCGCCAAACTGACGGGCGAGGAGTAGGCCGTGCGCGCGGTGGTACAGCGCGTGCTCAACGCCGGCGTGACGGTCGACGGCGAGTGCGTGGGCAAAATTGGGCGCGGCTATCTGGTACTGCTGGGCGTGGGCCATGGCGACACGCGCGCCGAGGCCGATAAGCTGTGGGGCAAGCTCCGGGGCTTGCGCATTAACGAGGACGAGAACGGCAAGACTAACCTGGCACTTGCCGATGTCGACGGCGAGGTTCTCGTGGTGTCGCAGTTCACGCTGTTCGCCGCTTGCCGTCACGGCCGCCGCCCATCGTTTACAGATGCCGGTGCCCCCGATGTCGCCAACGAGCTCTATGAGTACTTCCTGACGCTTGTGCGCGAGGACGTCGAGCACGTAGCGCATGGCATCTTCGGCGCCGACATGAAGGTCGACCTCGTCAACGACGGCCCATTCACCATCGTCTTGGACACCGATAGTCTGTAAGTAGTCAATTTGGGACCGGGCTTTTTTAGCTACTTGCGTATGGCCACAACAGGGTGCTATAGTATTAGAGTTTTGTCTATCTTAGGGGTATTATCCCCTTTTTGAATTGCACCTTCTGGAGGCCCTGTTCATGGAAGAGATGGAAGTCAATCACGTCGACGACATCCACGAGAAGCTGACCGATATGGTGGGCGATCGCGTTAAGGTGAAGGCCAACATGGGCCGCACCCGCGTCGTCGAGCGCATGGGCACCATCAAGAGCGTCCA
>CAJMNP010000286.1 GCA_905214895.1 uncultured bacterium
GATCTGGCCACCAAAAACCGCGACGCGCTCGGCCTCACGGCAGATGAGGTTGCCTTCAGCCTCACCAACCTGGTGAGCTCCATTCCCCACGACGAGTGGGGCACCTTCGACGTGCTCGTCTCCAACCCGCCTTACATCCCGACCGACGTTATGCGCTCGCTGCCGCACGAGGTCAAGGACTTCGAGCCCGATTTGGCGCTCGAGGGCGGCGCCGATGGCCTTGATATCTTCCGCCGCCTGCTCAATGCGGCACCCTATATGCTGCGTGCCGGCGGACTCTTTGCCTGCGAGCTCTACGAGGGTGCCCTCGACGCCGCCGCCGAACTCTGTCGCCAGGCGGGCCTTTCGGATGTGCGCATCGTCCGCGATCTCACCGATCGCCCCCGCATCGTTCGGGCTATCGTCACCGAGCCCAAACAACGCCAGTAATATTTATTAACTGGTTAGCAAAAATTATAAAGTAGTTTATAATTAGGACGGCTGAAAGAGGTCGGCCCATGCAACCTCCTACCTTTCGGGAAATCATTGCCCTACTCAAGCACGATGGATTCGTGAAGGTCGCGCAAGTCGGTAGTCATGCTAAGTATGTTTCCGGTGACCGTGTTGTCACCGTGAACGGCTCGGGTGGTGATCGACCAAAGAAGGGCACGTGGGCAAGCATTCGCCGGCAAGCTGGATGGTAGCCGAGGGGGTCATGATGAAACAGCGATATACCTATGATTGCGTTCTCATAAAAGAAGACGACGGTTACTGTGCCAGCTTCCCGCAGATTCCCGGCGCCTTTGCCGATGGCGATACGCGCGAAGAAGCGATTGCCCATGCCACCGAGGCGCTGATGGCGTTTTTGGCCGACGACCTCAACAACGGTTTGACTCCGGCAGGGTACGAACGCTCGGCCGAGGTCGTGGCCCTTTCAGTCGAAATCGACCACGAGGACGCTCGGGAAGCGGCGTGCCGAACATTTAAAGACGCAGCGCTGGACCTCAAAGTCTCCGCTCCGCGGATCACCGCGCTGGTCAAAGCCGGAAAGCTCGATGTTGAACTCGTCGACGGCCGTCGGATGATAACGATAGACAGCATCGAGCGCTACGCCGCCCAAGAACGCCACGCCGGAAGGCCAAAGAAGTTCGTCGCAGTCCAATAACCCCCTCACTTTCACCGACTACTAGAGCCGCTCACCAAACCAACATGCGCTCTGGGCAAATAGATTGAACGTTTCGTGCGAGAATGCCCCACAGCAAACAAACTTGCACCAGAGCGTAAGGGGCTGGCATACACATGCAGACGGTCTATCGGGTAT
>CAJMNP010000287.1 GCA_905214895.1 uncultured bacterium
CGGCATGACCGGCAGCAAGGCCGCTGTCGAGCCTGAAGGTGCTGACGGCCTGCTCAGTGGTGGCTCCAAAGTGCTTGTCGGTGACTTCGGCGGCATCAATCGTGTAGCCGAGCTGCAGGAGACGAGACTGCACGTCCTCGACGGCTGCTCCTTGCATGCCCGTTGTAATAGGTTCCATGAACGAACCCCTTTCGGCGTACCATTCGTACTATTTGAGCGTCTGTCGGATAGACAACGCAAAGGGATGCATAAACATGCACTCAACAGTGTAGCAAGTTGTGCCTAAATACGCTGCTGACAGGTTTTATAACCCCCGTTAGTTAAGGCGCTCCACAAAGAAATCTGCCATGGAGAGGAACAGCTCACGTGCGTGCGGACCAAGCTCAACGTTCTCGATGGCCGCTTTGGCCTTAGCGGTCAGGTCGAGCGCGTAAGTGTGGGCGTAATCGATAGAGCCGGCCTCTTGGAAGATCTCCACGGCGCGTGCGAGCTGCGCGGGATCATCGGTGCCCGAGGAAAGAATCGCCTCGACCTCGTCGTGGTGGCGCTCATCAGAGAGGGCGTGTACGGCGACAAGCGTGCGCTTGCCCTCGGTGATGTCGGTGCGGAAGTCCTTGTTGGCGGCTTCCTTAGTGCCGACAAGGTTGAGCAGGTCGTCCTGAATCTGAAAGGCAAGGCCCGTGTGCAGGCCAAAGGCGCGCAGCGCTTCGATTTGCTCATCGTTGCCGCCGCCGATAATGGCTCCGGCGGCAAGCGGCGTGGCTCCGCTGTAAAACGCGGTCTTGTGCGTCGCCATGTCCAGGTAGTCATCAACCGAGATATCAAAGCGCTCGTCACGGACCCAACCCAGGTCGAGCGCTTGACCCTCGATGGTGCGGACGATCATCTCGGTAAGCTCGTGGAGCACGCGCAGCTTCACGTCGGACTCCAGCGTGGGGTCGTCGAGAACCGTCTTGGTGACCATGGTGAGCGCCAGGTCGCCACAATTGATCGCAAGGCCCGTGCCCTCGGTAAGGTGCATGCAGGGCTTGCCTCGACGAAGCTGTCCGTTGTCGGCGATGTCGTCGTGGATCAGCGCGCCCGACTGGAAATGCTCGATGGCTGCCGCGGCGCTGCGGGCGCTCTCAAAGCTACCGCCCACTGCGGTTGCGGCGAGCATGCAGATAAGCGGGCGGTGGCGCTTGCCGGCGTTGGCCGTAAAAGCCGAGAGCGGCGCGTACAGGTAGCGCTCGATATCGGCAGAGGTCGCCTGTCCGTCAAAGAACGTGGCCAGATAGTCGTTAATCTGGTCAAAGTGCT
>CAJMNP010000288.1 GCA_905214895.1 uncultured bacterium
TTGGAGAACACGCGGTCGAGCAGGCCCAGATCCTTGCGGACCATAACCGTGCCGCCATCACCCACGGCGATTCCCGCCGATTCCTGGCCGCGATGCTGCAGCGCGCGCAGACCAAAGTACGTCAGTCGAGCCACATCGCGATCGGGTGCCCACACACCAAAAATGCCGCATTCCTCATGCAGCTGGTCGGAGTCCGGATCATACGTCGACATGGTCTTCACCTGTCCCGCGGCACGCTCGGCCGCGTGGATGGTTTCTTGAGACATGGCATCCCCTCAGAGCCTCGTTATTTGGCGTTACCTGCCCTATTATACGCACGGCAAGACAAGCACTCCCGCGCATGAACAGCGCTTTTTAAAAGCCCACCGAGCTAATAATCCGTTTTGCAGCCAAACATTTTATTGGGCAACCGCCTCGGGGCCGACGATCCCGCATACTTCCGTTACGACGCGTCTCGCCCGCCGTTGGGGCTTGCATTGTTGCAATTGGGACGTTCGTCCTGTCTTTTGGCAGGTCGGCGGCGTATCCTTGTACCTACAGCAAAACGAGAAAGGTTATGTATGGATCGAAACGAACTCGACCCCAGCGTCCCCAGCGCCACGGAGGTCAAGAAGATCCCCCTCATCATTAAGGTGTACGCCGTCCTGTGCATCCTGTCCGGCGTGGGCACGCTCCCTTCGGTCGGCGCCTTTATGTGGCAGGTCATCACCGCGCTCATCAACGGCAACGCCGCCGCCAACCTCGGCGACAACACGCTCGTCGCAGTCGGCCTTATCGTCGCCGGCATCATGCTCTCTGCGGCAAGTGCCGTCATCCTAATCATCTTTGGCCTGGACCTTATCAAAAACCAGCGCCGCAACGCCGCCCGCCTGTCCTATATTCTCATCGCATTTACCGTCGTCGAGCTTTTGGTCGACGTGATGCTCCAGGGTATCGGGCCCTTCTTGCTGCGTCCCGCTATTCAGCTCGGCATCCTCATCGCGCTTTCGGCCACCGTCGACCCCACGCTGCGTCAGGAGCGCGAACTGCAGCGCCGCCTGCAGGAGATGCTCGACCGCGACGCCGCCGCCGAGGGCATGCTCGGCCGCGATGAAACCGGCGAGGGCTACATCAAGCTCAACTACTTCAACCTGTTCTGGGTGTTCTTTGTCTGCTGCATACTCGGCCTGATCGCCGAGGACATCTGGCACATGACGGTCGACGACCCGGGCGTCTATCAGAACCGTGCCGGCATGCTGTTTGGCCCCTTCAGCCCCATCTACGGATTTGGCGCCGTGCTCATGACCATGGTGCT
>CAJMNP010000289.1 GCA_905214895.1 uncultured bacterium
CGATGGGCGAGCCGCCGACCGTGACTTCGCGGCGGTCGGGGTCGAGCGCAACCGAGCCCACGGTGAGCGCGGTGGGGGAGGGCGAGGCAGAGGTCTTGGCCGAGTCGCCAGCCGGGGGTATCGCAACGGCGCACCCGCCCGCACCGCCCGCCCCAACGCCGCCAACGCCCGAAGCCGTCCGCACAGCCTCCGAGCGCTTTAGAGCCACGCGGATCCGTGCGAACAGCTCCTCAATGGCAAACGGCTTGGTCAGGTAATCGTCAGCACCGGCGTCGAGCCCGGCCACCTTGTCCATCACGGCATCGCGCGCGGTGACCATGATCACCGGCACATCCTTGTGCTTGCGGACACGCCGCAGCACCTCCATGCCGTTGAGCTGCGGCAGCAGTACATCGAGCAGAATCAGATCGTAGTCGCGCTCCAGCGCTAGGTCAACGGCGGTGCGGCCATCGGCGGCGTGCTCCACCTGGTAGCCCTCGTGCTCCAGCTCGAGCGTCACAAAGCGGGCGATTTTCTCCTCGTCCTCTACGATCAGGATCCGTGCCATGCGTGCTCCCGTCTGCGATTACTTGTCGTCGTTCAGATTTTGCTTGATGTCGTCCGCGGCATTGGCAGCGCTGTCCATCAGGTTGTTGATGCTGCCGGGCACGTCGCCGTCGCTATCGATGCGGTAGCGCATGCCAAAGAACAAGCCAAGCAGCATTAGCCATATCGTGGCGCCCCAGGCAAACAGGGCGACGATGGGAATCAGGATGGGGATGTTGAGGATGATCGCGTCGCGGCGCGTGGCGATAAACTTGGTGTCCAGGCTCAGACGGAAGAGCTTTTTGAGGTACTCCCACACGCTGTCCATCTTCTTGGAGAAGTCGGTCTTTTCGCTCGACTTTTCGTAGGCGACCTGCGCGGCGACCATCTCGGCCGAGGGCTCGTCGACTGGCGCGGCTTCGGTGGCGGCGTGCGCCGACGTGGTCTGGGTCTTACCCTGCGACTCGAGCCAAATGATGGCATCCAGAACGTTGCCGTCGGCGGCGTCGAGCGCGGCCTTGGCGTCGGTGTAACTCACGTTGCACTTGGTGCGGATGGTTTCAACTTTTTCGAGGTCGTCCATGACCTGTCCTTTCGTTCGATGGGCGCGACGCCGGGCGATCTGCTCGGGCGCGAGCGTTGGGTTCGGCGGCCTGCGTTGCGCGGTGCCGTCCCGTCCTTGGTCGAACTCTATAGTGCAGGTTATAGATTAAGCGATTCTTGAGCCAAGATTAATGTTGGATGAGTTTTTGGGTG
>CAJMNP010000290.1 GCA_905214895.1 uncultured bacterium
CGTTTTCGCATACATAGGCGAGCTCATCGGCCACCGGGGCAAACAGGTAGCGCAGACTCGCATATTGACGGCCACTCGCCGGCATAAACACGATACCGCGACGATGCAGCTCATCGATAAGCTCAAAGGCCTCGGGACGCGGCTCGCGCTCCCCCGGATGCAGCAACGTGCCATCCAAATCGCATGCAATCAGCTTGATTCCCTCAAGACCCATATGCTTCCCCCAAAGCCTCCTATCAACAGCAAGACGGGCCTTGATCGGTCGCCCTCAAAGCCCGTCTTGCGCATACGCGCGCTTAGCCGCGCGCCTTTTTTACGATGGTAAAGTCGGGAGCCATGCTCACGACGACCTCCGCCGCACTCGACGCAAAGCGCCGGTCCGCATCGAGTTCACGGGTAACCACCGAGAGCCGAACACCCTCGACACCCCGGAGCATACGACCCAAAACCGGTTGCACCGGCGTATACATGCGCACGGTATGATCATCCGAGTCTCCCCGAAAGAGCGGCGCATGCATGTTGCCGATCTCCCAACACGCATGCGCGAGCGCAATCGGATCCATGCGGTCGACTTCGACCAAATAAACCTCGGCGCTGCGCAGGCGCACGACAACCGCCACGGGCACCATGCCCGAACGGTCGATGGCGAGCACGTCGCCATCGACAAGACGACCGCCGTCGGCAGCATCCAGCCGAGCATCGATCGTGCGCCCCAGCTCCGTCACGCCCACAAACGCGCATACATCGGCCTGGTCCCAATCGAGCAGTAGCTCGTCAACTTCAAAGACGCCGCTCAGCTCCCGGCGAAGCAGGAGTTCATAGGACGGGTCGTTGAGATTTCCGAGGCACGCTGTCGAAACCAGATTCGCAGGCATGGCCTAGTCCTCGACCTCGACGAGCTCGATATCAAAGTTGAGATCCTTGCCGGCGAGCTCGTGATTGGCGTCGAGCGTCACGGCCTCGGGCGTCACGTCGATGACCACGGCGGGGACGGGCATGCCGCTCGGCGTGGACAGGAAGAGCTTCATGCCCTTCTCGATCTGCTCGATATTGGGAACCTGCTCGGCCGGGAAGGTCAAAACCATCTCGGGATTGTGCTCGCCGTAGGCATCGTCAGCAGGAATGTGCACGGTCTTCTTCTCGCTCACCTGCATGTCGACAACAGCGGCGTCGAAGCCCTTGATCATCTGACCGGCGCCACAGGTGAACTCCAGCGGCTCGCCGCGATCGTAGGAGCTATCGAACTGCGTGCCGT
>CAJMNP010000291.1 GCA_905214895.1 uncultured bacterium
CTCGAGCGCGCCGTTGTTCAAGTTGCCCATGTCATTCCTTTCGGGTTACAGCCCTATGGGCTATGCGAGCTCGTTGGCAATAGCTGCGACCTGTTCTGCCGTTTCGCACGAATACACGCGAACGTCGCTCAACGTACGCTTGACCAAGCCGGACAGCGTTTTGCCAGGGCCGACCTCAATAAACGTATCGATGCCTTGATCCTGCAGAGCATGCAGCGTGTCGACCCAGCGCACGGCATGACTCACCTGGTTGGCAAGCATCTCCGCTGCCGCCTGCGGGTCGGCCGGATAGGGCGCCGCTGTCATATTTGCCATAACAGGAATGAGCAGCGGGGACGGCGCGTGACCGGCCTCGATATATGCAGCAAGGCCACAGGTCGCCTCGGCCATATAGGGGCTATGGAATGCACCCGACACCGCGACCTTCATGGCGCGACCGCCAGCCTCTTTCACTAGAACGTCGAGCTCCTGCAGCGCCTCGGGCGCTCCGGCCACAACCGTCTGCTGGGGGCTGTTGTAGTTGACCGGCCAGCAGTCCTCGCCGGCCTGTTTTGCCAAGCCCTCGACCTGCGCCGCATCGAGTTTGATGACGGCGCGCATGCCGCCGGGGTGACGCTCGGCCGCCGTGGCCATCAATGCCGCGCGCTCACATACGAGCTCAAAACCCGCTCGCGTATCGAATGCCCCCGCAAAGGTGAGTGCAGCGACCTCGCCCAGCGAGAATCCCGCACAGGCGGCAGGCACCACGCCGCGCTCGCGCAGGGCGACGGCGACAGCCAAGTCGTGCACGAACACGCAAGGCTGCGTGTTCTCGGTCTGCGAGAGCTCCTCCTTGGAGGCGCTCCGGCACTGCTCGCTGGTCCCCGGGCGCACCTCGTCGGCAATGGCGAACACCTCGGCAGCCGCCGGCGATGCTTCGATGAGGTCGACGCCCATCGCGGGGTGCTGGGCACCCTGACCGGCAAACAGAAACGCTACGCTACCCATGCGGACGCACCCTTCAGGACATGCTCGGCGCCGCCGACCAGATCGTCGACGATTTCGCGAGCGCTCTGGCGCTCGTTGACCATGCCGGCAATCTGTCCGCACAAATACGAACCCTCTTCGTAATTACCGTCCTTTGCCGCCTTGCGAAGCGCACCCGTGCCCATGGCCCCGAGCTCCTCGGGACTTGCGCCCGCCGCCTCGTTCTTGGCATACGCGTTGGTGAAGGGGCTCTTGAGGG
>CAJMNP010000292.1 GCA_905214895.1 uncultured bacterium
GGCAGAACATGCGCATGCGCGAGGTCTTTAGCGACAACCGCAAAAAGATCAGCGGTATTAATGCTCAGCTGCAGGATTCGCTGGCAGGCATGCGCGTGGTCAAGAGTTTTGCGAACGAGGAAGCTGAGCGTTCCAAGTTCCGCGCCTCTAACGACCGCTATCTTTCGTCCAAGGAGAATATGTATCACGCCATGGGCGTCTACACTGCGACGTATGGTCTGCTCTCGGGCGTGCTGTACGTGATTGTGGTGCTGCTGGGTGGTTGGCTGGTGGCCCAGGGACAGCTGCAGGCGGTCGATATGGCGACCTTCGCGCTCTACATTTCGCTGTTCTGCACCCCGCTCGAGACGCTTGTGAACTCGGCTGAGACGTATCAGAAGGCCATCGCCGGCTTTAAACGCATGGACGAGGTGCTTTCGACCGCCCCGGATATCCAGGACAAGCCGGATGCCGCGGATCTGCAGGTGACGGCTGGCGCGGTTGAATATCGCGACGTGTGCTTTAGCTACGAGGATGTTGAATTGGGCGAGGGCGGCGCCGACGGGCGCCCTGTTATCGACCATATGGATCTGTCCATCAAGCCCGGCCAGACCATTGCGCTGGTTGGCCCCTCGGGCGGCGGCAAGTCCACAACGTGTTCGCTGCTGCCGCGCTTTTATGACGTGGCTGCTGGATCCATCAGCATCGACGGCCAGGACGTGCGCGACGTGACGCAACAGAGTCTGCGCCGCGCCATTGGCCTGGTGCAGCAGGATGTCTATCTGTTTGACGGTACGATTGGCGAGAACATCGCCTACGGCAGGCCAGGCGCCACGGCAGAAGAGGTCGCCGAGGCCGCTCGCCGCGCCAATATCGATGCCTTCATCGAGTCGCTGCCGCAGGGCTACGACACGGTCGTGGGCGAGCGCGGCAGCCGTCTTTCGGGCGGCCAGAAGCAGCGCGTAGCCATTGCGCGCGTGTTTCTCAAGAACCCCAAGATCCTGATCCTGGACGAGGCGACGAGCGCCTTGGATAACGAGAGCGAGGAAGCGGTGCAGGAGTCGCTCGAGCGCCTGGCACGCGGTCGCACCACGATCATCATCGCCCACCGTCTCTCGACCATTAAACATGCCGACGAGATTGCGACCGTCGAGCATGGTCGCGTTGTGGAACGTGGTACGCACGAGCAGCTTCTCGCCCGTGGCGGCACCTATGCCCGTTACTATCGAATGCAGTTCGAAGG
>CAJMNP010000293.1 GCA_905214895.1 uncultured bacterium
CAAGATCGTCAATCTGCCCACGAACCGGACGCACATCGATCTTGGGGTCGAGCAGTCCGGTCGGACGAATGATCTGCTCAACGTCGTTCTGGCTAACCCGCAGCTCATAGTCGCCCGGCGTGGCCGAAACGTAGATGAACTGGGGAATCCTCGCCTCAAACTCATCGAAACGAAGCGGGCGGTTATCGAGTGCCGAAGGCAGACGAAAACCATGCTCCACCAGCGTCACCTTACGCGAGCGGTCGCCTTCGTGCATGCCGCGGATCTGCGGCACCGTTACATGGCTCTCGTCGATGATGCAGAGCATGTCCTTAGGAAAGTAATCGATCAGGGTAAACGGCGGCTCGCCCGGTTTTCGACCGTCCAGATGACGCGAGTAGTTCTCGATACCGTTACAAAAACCCATGGTCTCGAGCATCTCGAGATCATAGTCGGTGCGCTGCTGCAGACGCTGTGCCTCGAGCAGCTTATCAGTCGCCTTGAGCTCGGCCACACGCTTCTCGCACTCTTCGCTGATTGATTTCAGAGCCGCTTTGACCTTAGGCTTCTCAGTCACGTAGTGCGAGGCCGGCCACACGGGAATGGCCTCGTACTCACGCAGCATCTCGCCGGTGACCTCGTCGATCTCGGCAATCAGCTCGACCTCGTCGCCAAAGAACTCAAACCGCAACGGATGCTCGGCATAGGGCGGATACACGTCGACGACATCGCCGCGCACGCGGAAGGTACCACGTGCCAAATCATAGTCATTGCGATCGTACTGGATATCGATAAGCGCATGGATAAAGTCATCGCGCTCGAGCGGCACCTTCTTGTCGACGTTCGGCGCCAAGCCCGCATAGTCCTCGGGAGAACCGATGCCATAGATACACGAGACCGATGCGACGACGATCACGTCGCGTCGAGAAAGCAGCGATGCGGTCGCCTGATGTCGCAGCATCTCGACCTCTTCGTTAATCGAGGAATCCTTCTCGATATACGTATCACTCTGCGGTACATACGCCTCGGGCTGATAATAGTCGTAGTACGAGACGAAGTAGACCACGGCGTTGTTGGGAAAGAATTCCTTGAGCTCGCTCGCGAGCTGGGCGGCGAGGGTTTTATTGGGAGCCATGACCAGCGTCGGCTTACCGAGAGCTTCGATGGTCTTGGCCATGGTAAAGGTCTTGCCCGAACCAGTCACGCCCAGCAAAACCTGATAGCGATCTCCGTCCC
>CAJMNP010000294.1 GCA_905214895.1 uncultured bacterium
ATGCCATGGAGAACGGTTTTGCGAACGACATGTCCGCTGCCACCTTCCTGCCCGAGCTCACCAACACCAACGCTCTCGGCTACCTGTCGATCATCATCTTTAACTTTATGGGCTTCGAGGTCATCTGCACCATGACCGACGACATGGCCGATCCCGCTCGCGATATCCCCAAGGCTATCATCGTCGGTGGCCTGTCCATCGCCGTGATCTACCTGTTCGCTGGCTTTGGCATCGGCGCTGCTGTGCCGGCCGATTCCATCGACCCCGACTACGGCATGATTTATGCAGTCCAGACCATGGTGGGCGACTCCATGATCTTTAAGGTCATCTGCATCGCCTTCCTGATCACCCTGTTCGCCAACATGGCCGCTTGGTCCTTCGGCGTTAACTCCGTTGCTCGCTACGCTGCCGAGCACGGCAACATGCCCAAGGTCTTCGCCTCGATGATCTCTGACGACGATATGCCCAGCGGCGCCAACCTGGTCAACGCCGTCGTTGCCTCCCTGGTGCTGTGCCTGCAGCTGGTTCCCATCGACGCCATCTCCAACGGTGTTTTCTGGATGCTCTTCGGCACCTCCGTCGTCTTCCTGCTGCTCACCTACATCCCGATGTTCCCGGCGTTCCTCAACCTTCGTAAGAACGACCCGAACCGCGAGCGCATCTTCACGTTCCCGTTTAAGGGCGCCATGATGAAGGTTATGCTGGCCATCCCCTGCATCGAGCTGATCCTGGCCATCGTTGCAACGCTGGTTCCGTTCTCCGTCGATGAAATTGGCGACAAGGTCCCGATGATCGTTATCTTCATCGTGCTTGTGCTCATCGGCGAGATCGTCCGCGTCGTCAGCGCCAAGGGCCGCGAGACCGAGTACAAGGGTCTCACCCCCGAGCTGGCTGCTCAGCGCCTGGCTGAGGAGGCTGCCGAGGCCGAGGAGAACTAAAGCACCCGGATTCGGGGCTCCAACCCTCCTCGCGTACCAAAGTACGCTTCGTCGGGCTTGTCGCTCCCGACTCCAGGCACTCTAGCCTCTTCGAGGGCGTGCCCAAAGCGACAAATTTGCTCACTATTTCCTGGGGCGGGTGCGAGCGATAGCTCCGGTAACCACCGCCCGCCCCAACCTCTCTCTTTCGTATCCTTCGTGCGTTTTGTCTCCGCGCACCGGGTTACGTCGTCGCTTGCCGGTGCGATTCCGTGAAAACCGGCGCCGGGCGCCCCG
>CAJMNP010000295.1 GCA_905214895.1 uncultured bacterium
CCCTTGATGATCTTTGCCATGTGCTCGGCCTCGATGTGACCGATGGCAACGTAGTCCAGGAAGAACAGCGGCTCGGCGCCCGAAGCCAAAATGTCGTTGACGCACATAGCGACCAGGTCCTGGCCCACCGTCTCGTGACGGTCCATGATCTGGGCGAGCACGAGCTTGGTGCCCACGCCGTCGGTACCGCTGATCAGGATCGGGTCTTCCATATCCTTAAGCGCGGCAGCCGAGAACAGGCCACCGAAGCCGCCGATGCCGCCGATAACTTCGGGACGATTGGTGTCCTTGACCATCTGCTTAATCGCGTCGACGGCGCGACCGCCCTCGGCGGTATCGACGCCGGCGTCCTCGTACGTCACATGCTTGCTGTCGCTCATCTGAGCCTTCCTCTCCCACTACCGTGGCGCCGCGCGGGCGCCAAACGGTGCTCATAATTGCGTTCATTTCGGCGTGTGCCATAACAGCACCCGCCGTCATATCAACAAAACAGCAGGTAAAACCTACCAAAATATACCTGTCCCCATATGGCAGGTTTTAGGCCTCGCCGTGCTCCTCTTCCCAGCTGCGGTCGTCGTATTTCTCGACCACGGCGTCGTCGTCAAAGTACAGCGGCTTGTCCAGGTTGCGGGGCTTAAAGCCCTCCATAAACTTGTCGCGGCCAAAGCTCTCGGGAATCGCCACGGGATAGCGGCCGGTAAAGCACGCGTCGCAGTAGCCGCCCTTGGGCATGACCTTAAGCAGGCCCTCGACCGAAAGGAAGGCCAGCGAATCGGCGCCGATATACTCGCAAATCTCGTCGACCGTCTTGTTGGCGCTGATAAGCTGCGACTGCACGTCGGTATCGATACCGTAGAAGCACGGCCAGATGACCTCGGGCGAGTTGATGCGGATATGAATCTCCTTGGCGCCAGCGTTGCGTAGCATCTTGACGAGCTGCACCATAGTGGTGCCACGCACGATGGAGTCGTCGATGACGACCAGGCGCTTGCCCTCGATGTTGTCGCGCAGCGGGTTGAGCTTCATGCGCACGCCCATGGCGCGCAGCTCCTGCGTAGGCTCGATAAACGTACGACCCACGTAGCGGTTCTTGATAAGGCCCTCACCAAAGGGAATGCCACTCTCATGCGAATAGCCCTCCGCGGGCGGCAGGCCGGAGTCGGGCACGCCGATGACCAGGTCGGCCTCGACGGGCTCCTCGTGTGCCAGCTG
>CAJMNP010000296.1 GCA_905214895.1 uncultured bacterium
CTTACGCCTTGTTGACGGAGCCAAACTCCTCCATGAGCTCCTTGGTGCGGGCAACGATGTTGTCGCGACCAGGCTTGAGGAGCTTGCGGGGGTCAAAGCCCTTGCCCTGCTGATCCTTGCCAGCCTCGATGTACTCGCGGACGCCCTTGGCGAAGACGAGCTGCAGGTCGGTGTTGACGTTGATCTTGGAGATGCCCAGGGAGATGGCCTTCTTGATCTGATCCTCGGGGATACCGGTACCGCCGTGCAGGACGAGGGGCAGGTCACCGGTCTGGGCTTTGATCTCGCCCAGGCGCTCGAAGGAAAGGCCAGCCCAGTCGGCAGGGTACACGCCGTGGATGTTGCCGATGCCGCAGGCGAGGAAGTCGACGCCCAGGTCAGCGATCTGCTTGCACTCAGCAGGATCAGCGAGCTCGCCGCTGGAGGTCACGCCGTCCTCGGTGCCGCCGATGCCGCCGACCTCGGCCTCGATGGACATGCCCTTGGAGTGGGCAAGCTCAACGAGCTCCTTGGTGCGGTCGAGGTTAAGCTGGAAGGTCTCCTCGTGAGAGCCGTCATACATGATGGACGTGAAGCCGGCCTCGATGCACTTGAAGCAGTCCTCGTAAGAACCGTGATCGAGGTGAAGGGCGACGGGAACGGTAACGCCCGTAGCCTCGACGGCAGCCTTGACCATGTCGGCGCAGACCTTGAAACCGCCCATCCACTTAGCGGCACCAGCGGTGCACTGAAGGATCAGCGGAGACTTGGCCTCCTCGGCGGCCTGGAGAATAGCCAGGGTCCACTCGAGGTTGTTGGTGTTGAAGGCACCGAGACCGTACTTGCCGGCTTCGGCCTTCTTGAGCATGTCTGCTGCGTTGACGAGCATAAAAGAAACCTCCTGTAAGGTTGCTCCGATAACGCCTGAGATTTTACCACGGCGCACCCGAGCGTAAACGTTCGTTTGTTCACGAATATCGTCCAAACAGACTTTTTTGACCGTTTGCCCTACGGAATCGACCCGTTGGGGAAAAATAGCTTGACGTTTGGACGCTTCTCGTGCTTCAAAAGCCGACTATTAAGCTACATCTGCATGAAAGGGTTCTGCATGAGCTCGCGTGCCACGGTAGTCGAATCGCCATGGCCGGTTAGGCAAACGGTATCGGGCGGGAGAAGCCGGGCGAGCTTGGAGAGCGAGCGCAGAATCGCCGCCTCGTCTCCGCCGGAAAG
>CAJMNP010000297.1 GCA_905214895.1 uncultured bacterium
ATCCTGTGGTCATTACCATCGCGCGCGACTTTGGCGCCGAGGGCCACGAGATTGGCCGTATCCTTGCCGATGAGCTGGGGATTCCGCTGTACGATAACGAGCTGCTGGTGCGCGCATCGCTGCGCGCGGGCGAGTCGCTCGATAAGATGGCCGCCTATGACGAGCGTCTGGCTGTGGAGAACATGGCGTTTCTGCCCGACCGCTACGATGCTCGTTCGTACTCGGACAAGCTATTCCAAAAGATGAGCCAGGTGATTTTGGATTTGGGCGAGACCGAGAGCTGCATCATCGAAGGGCGCCTGTCCGATTATCTGCTTCGTAACAACCCCAACCACATTGCTGTGTTGGTGACCGCACCCTTTGAGGATCGCGTCGAGATCGTGCGCAAGAAGCGCGGTCTTAACAAAAAGAAGGGCGCCAAGCTGGTCAAGCAGCAGCAGAAGGCGCGCGAGGCGTTCTACAAGCGCTACAGCGCCGGAAAGTGGAAGATGACGAGCGGTAAAGATATCGTCGTCAACCGCGCCAAGTTGGGCCGCGAAGGCTGCAAGGACGTCATCGCCGCTGCCTACCGCTACAAGGTAGCGCAGCTCGAAGGCTAGCCGACCAAAACCACCACAAAGGGGACAGGCACCTTTGTGGTGGTTATTGTTTTAGGCCGAGGGGAAGGCCTTGGTGAGACCGGCGCGCGTCTGCGTGTCGGTCTTTTGGTAGATAGAGCTCAGGTGGCGCTGCACCATGCGCATCGAGATACCAAGCTCCTCGGCGACCTGTTTAAGTGGACGTTCGTCCTGGGTAACGGCTATGAGCACGTCGACTTCGCGCGGGGTGAGGCCGTGGTCGGTGATGAAGGCCTGACGCTGCTCCTCGACGGTGGGCGCGGCGAGTGCTTCTTCTGCCAGTTGCTCGCGCTCGCGCTCCTGCTCGGTTTGGGGCAGGCGGAACAGGCCGGCTGCCACAAATGCCGCACAGGCGGCGACGAGCAAAACGAGCGCGCCGATCATGATGAGAGCAACATTGCCCGAGGTCACGAGAGCAAGCGAAATGCCCGATGTGGTGAATGCGCACACGTTATTGGCCGCGCGGCCCATGCCGGCCCAGAGGGCGGGTGCATGCATGCGCGGTGCCAGCTGTGTAAAGGTGGCAGTGAAGAACGTGACGAAAAAGCCCGAGCTCAGGTAAAAGACGACAAGGCCCAGGTTGG
>CAJMNP010000298.1 GCA_905214895.1 uncultured bacterium
TGGTCGAGATGCTGCTGGGCGCCGCCGAAAAGAAGCTGGACTATTATCATGACTAACTCGGTGATGAAAATCGAAAGCGCGCGCAAGGCGTTTGGTGGCAATGAGGTGCTCAAGGACATCTCGCTCGAGGTGAAGCGCGGCGAGGTCGTGGCGATTATCGGGCCTTCGGGCGGCGGTAAGTCCACGCTGCTGCGCTGTGCCACGCTGCTCGAGACGCTCGACGGCGGCTCGCTCTCGTTTGGCGACCTTGCCGTCGCGACGGATGCGGGTTCGGGCGCGATGTACGCAAAGGGCGATGTACCTAAACAGGCGCGCTCGCGGTTCGGTCTGGTGTTTCAGAACTACAATCTGTTCCCGCACTATACCGTGATGAAAAACATCACCGATGCACCGATCCGCGTGCTTAGGCGTCCGCGCGAGCAGGCGGAGGCCCGCGCACACGAGCTTATTGCACAGATGGGGCTTACGGGTAACGAGAACAAGGTACCCTGCGAGCTTTCGGGCGGTCAGCAGCAGCGCGTGAGTATTGCCCGCGCCCTGGCGCTCGACCCGGAAATCTTGTTCTTTGATGAGCCGACCTCGGCGCTCGATCCAGAGCTGACGGCTGAGGTGCTGCGCGTCATCAAGGATTTGGCCGCGCAGAATATGACGATGGTGATCGTGACGCACGCGATGCAGTTTGCCCGCGACGTTGCCGACCGCGTGGTCTTTATGGATGGCGGTCGTATTGTCGAGGAGGGTCCTGCCGAGCAGGTTATCGATCATCCGCGCGAGCAGCGTACATGCGAGTTCTTGAGCCGTATCGAGGGATAGGCTCAGCTATTTGCTCAACTATTAATTGAGGTGATGCCGCCGCAGGTCTTATGACCTGTGGCGGTTTTTTGCATCCGCGGGGTTCAATAATCGCCTCGCAAGCTCGCTCTCTCCTCTCGCCGCCCGTATCCATACGCGTGCCGAAAGGTCTGCATGGACAGGCGACTGCAAGGGTAGGGTGGTGGCATAGGACATTTGGAGGGTGAGCCGGCTCGGCTGCCGACCATGCTGCTCCCGGGACGGCATCGACCGCGAACTCTCCCCGTTGGCGTCGCGCATCGCGCGACCCTGCAAGGAGGTCATCATGGGTGCTCCCAAGACCGGCAACGTAAGGAACGTGGTGCTCGTAGGCCAAGGCGGGGTGGGCAAGACTTCACTCG
>CAJMNP010000299.1 GCA_905214895.1 uncultured bacterium
TATTTTCAAAATGAATAAAATGAGCGATAAAGAGAATATAAACCTTAATAAACTCGCGTATTGCACGGACGCGGGTTATTAATGGGTTGTAGGCCTTTTACAGAAAGGATTCCAGCAATGTCTAAGCCTCTTGGCAAGCCCGATCGTATTGTCGTCGCCCTCGGCGGCAACGCCCTCGGCAACAACCCCGTCGAGCAGATCCAGGCCGTGAGCAACACCGCCCACGCTCTCCTTGGTCTTATCGAGCAGGGTAACGAGATCATCATCACCCACGGCAACGGCCCGCAGGTCGGCATGATCCAGAACGCCTTCGCCGCTGCCCACGACGCCATCGGCACCCCCGAGATGCCGCTGCCCGAGTGCGGCGCCATGTCCCAGGGCTACATTGGCTATCACCTGCAGCAGGGCATCGGCCGCGAGATGCACAAGCGCTATAAGCGTTGGCACGCCGCCACCGTCGTCACCCAGATCGAGTGCGACCCGGACGATCCCGCGTTCAAGAACCCGACCAAGCCGATCGGTCCCTTCTACACCGAGGAGCAGGCCAAGGAGTTCATGGCCGAGGATCCTTCCAAGGTCTTCGTCGAGGATTCCGGCCGCGGCTGGCGTCGCGTTGTCGCTTCCCCTGATCCCAAGAAGATCGTCGAGGCTGACTCCATCCTCAACCTGCTCGACAACGAGTTCATCGTCATCGCCTGCGGTGGCGGCGGCATCCCCGTCGTCCGCGACTACGAGAACAAGGGCTGCTACAAGGGCGTTCCCGCCGTTATCGACAAGGACCTGGGCGGCGAGCTGCTGGCCGAGGACTGCGACGCCGACGTTCTGTTCCTGCTGACCGCCGTTGAGCATGTCGCCATCAACTTTGGCAAGCCCAACCAGGAGGAGCTCGAGGACATCACCGCCGACGAGGCCGAGCGCCTGGCCGACGAGGGTCAGTTCGGCAAGGGCTCCATGGAGCCCAAGGTCCGCGCCGCCATCAAGTTCGCCCGCTCCCGCAAGGGCCGCACCTGCATCATCGGCGCCCTGGACAAGGCCGCCGAGACCATGGCCGGTCTCTCCGGTACCCGCATCCACGAGTAGTCTCTACTCTGTTGCCTCTCTCGTGGGCGCCAGACAAGACGTCCACAAACTAGCCTCTCTTCATGAGCCCCGCAGTCCGCTCCGGCTGCGGGGCTTTTGCTAT
>CAJMNP010000300.1 GCA_905214895.1 uncultured bacterium
GTGTTTGTGCGAATATAGAGCTGTCAGAAATGCAAGACGTTCTATGACACAGGAGACACATAATGGCAGATTCCAAGCAGGCTCCACTCGACGCCGCGGCAGCCGCCAAAGCAGCATTTGCTTCGGTCCAGGACAAGCCGTTCCCTAACGACATCTTTACGGCTCCCGAGCTTCGTTGGGCTGTGATCGGTTGCGGTGTTATCGCCAACCAGATGGCCCAGTCCCTCGCTCTGGCCGGCCGCAAGCTCGCGGGCGTTGCCAACCGTACGCTGTCCAAGGCCCAGGCTTTTGCCGACCAGTACGGCGTCG
The DNA here is from genome assembly GCA_905214895.1 of uncultured bacterium. The sequence goes on from CAJMNP010000300.1 coordinate 310, forward strand.
AGAAGGTCTATGACACGGTTGAGGATCTCTATGCCGATCCTGACATCGACGCCGTCTACATCACCACCCCGCACAACACCCATATCACCTATCTGCGTGCCGCGCTGGCCGCCGGCAAGCACGTGCTCTGCGAGAAGGCCATTACCCTCAACTCTGCCGAGCTCGACGAGGCCCGTGCCATCGCCGACGAGCATAACGTGGTCCTTATGGATGCCACCACGGTGCTCCACATGCCGCTGTATCAGGAGCTGCGCCGTCGCATGGATGCGGGTGACTTTGGCCACATGAACCTCGTCCAGCTCAACTTTGGTAGCTACAAGGAGTACGGCGACCTGACCAATCGTTTCTACAATCGAAACCTTGCCGGCGGCGCCATGCTCGATATTGGCGTGTATGCCCTCTCTGTCATGCGCCTGTTTATGGCGAGCAAGCCCCATGAGGTCGTCTCGCTGGGCAACACCTGTGAGACTGGCGTCGATGTTGCAGGCGGCATCGTCTGCCGTAACGCCGAGCAGCAGCTGGGCGTCGTGAGCCTTACGCTCCACTCCAAGCAGCCCAAGCGCTCGGTTATCAGCTTTGACAATTGCTATGTCGAGGTCAACGAGTATCCGCGCGCCGATCACGCGACGATCGTGTGGACCGCGGACGGTCATCGCGAGGAGGTCGCCGCGGGCACCGAGGCCTATGCCCTGTGCTACGAGATGGCTGACCTCGAGCAGGCCGTCGCCGGCGACGATTCCAAGCGTGAGCTGCTGGATTATGCTTCTGATGTGATGGAGCTCATGACCAAGCTCCGCGCCGATTGGGGAGTCGTGTACCCCGAGGAGGAGTAAGCGATGCTTGCGGAAG
>CAJMNP010000301.1 GCA_905214895.1 uncultured bacterium
CCGCTGATCTTTTTGCGGTTGTCGCTAAAGACCTCGCGCATGCGCATGTTCTGCCAAAACATGATGACCGCAAACGCCGCCGTCACCACGGCCATGGCAAGAGCCAGCGCCGGGGCAATAGCAAAGAGGATCACAAACGAGCCGACGATCTCGATGCCGCAGATGATAATCCACTCGGGCACGTGGTGTGCCGCCTCGCAGATATCGAACAGGTCGTTGACCACGCGGCTCATCATGTCACCCGAGCTGTTGCGATCGAAGTACGCAAAGCTAAAGCGCTCGTACTGATCGAACAGGTCCTCGCGCATCTTGGACTCCATGCGCGCGCCCATCACGTGGCCCCAGTAACTCACAAAGTAGCGACAGGCACAACGGATGGCATACATCAGTACCAGGCCAACCGCGATCATACCGAGCGCCTGCATGATGGCCGCCTGGCCCTGGGTAAAGAGCCCGCCGGTCAGATTGCGCAGAATAATGGGAAACGCCAGGTCAATGGCGGCAAGCACCAGGGCACAAACAGTATCGGCAACAAAAAGCCCCATCTGGGGCTCGTAATACGAAAGAAACCTCTTAAACATAATCACCTTACGCGGTTTTACCAAACCGCGTTTCGTCTCGACGCTGCAAGTGCCCCATTTGGACAATCTGGCCTTCAATCGTCGGTCGCGTATATCCATACGCTTCCCTCCTCTTTTAGGCCACCTTCTCTCAAATGGAGCACTTTCGCTGACTTATACAAACCTGCGGGATCATCCCGCTCGTTACAGCTCAGAACCACCCAGGCGGTGCGCGATGCTATCGCAGGCCAAGGCGCCCACGACGGTCTTGGCATCCTCGATCTTGCCGTCGAGCACGGCGTCGATCAGCTCGTGCAGCGGCACTAGGTCCACGTTGACGAACTCGTCATCATCGGGGTTGGGTGCATCGAACTCGAGCTTGGTGGCCAGGTAGATATGAATGATCTCGTCGCAGAAGCCGCAGGTCGTGACAATCGACGTCAAAAAGCGAATGCGGCCGGCCCTAAAGCCCGTCTCCTCGTGCAGCTCACGCTTGGCGCAATCGAGCGGATCCTCGCCCGGATCGAGCTTGCCGGCGGGAATCTCGACCGTCACGCGGTCGATGGCGGTGCGGTACTGACGCACCAG
>CAJMNP010000302.1 GCA_905214895.1 uncultured bacterium
CGCAATGCCTTTGCCCTGCTGAGCGAGCTCGGCCTGCTCGAGCACCCGGGTGCCGCGGGGCTATTGGGCACCCTCGATGAGCAGACACGCAGTATCACGGCTACCATGATCGAGCACGGCATCAACAGCCCGCGTACCAGCAGCATGGGGCGTCTCTTTGATGCCGCGGCAGCGATTCTGGGCATCTGCGACAAGGCAACCTACGAGGGCGAACCCGCCATAGAACTCGAAGCCGCCGCCTGGCGCGCGCTCGGCGGTAAGACCGTTCGTCTCGACGACAATCAAACAGGCGTATTCACGTCTGCCGACGACTCCCCCATCTTGGACCCCCAACCGCTCATCGAAGCTCTTCTGAATGGAATCGAGGCAGGCGCGCCGGCCGACCGGCTCGCGCTCGGGTTTCACATCGCCATCGCGCACTCTTCGGCACGAATCGCACGCGAAATCTGTGCGCGCGAAGGCCTCGATACCGTCGCGCTCTCGGGCGGTGTGTTCATGAACCGGCTTTTGCTTCAGCTTCTTACCCACGAACTTAAAGACGCCGGTCTTGCCGTTTTGGTCCCTCACGCTGTACCCGTCAACGACGGCTGCATCGCCTACGGCCAGGCCGCCATCGCTCGCGCTCGCCTCGCGCAGACGGCGTTGCGATAGGCTGTTTTGCCAGCCTGCGCGCCGCCGTCTCACAGGTGTAACGCGTTTGCTCGTGACTCCCGCGAGCGCTACCATCAACTGATGGGTAATTAGGCGCCTATCCAGCGCAAAACGTATAAAAGGGGAACATTATGTGCCTTGCCGTTCCCGGTAAAGTGGTCAAACGCGACGACGACCTTAAGGCGACCGTCGACATGATGGGCATCGAGCGCCCCGTTTCGTTGCGCCTCGTGCCGACGGCACGGGTAGGCGACTATATTCTCGTGCACGCCGGCTTTGGCATTCAGATTGTCGACGAGCAGGAAGCCCAAGAGACACTCGAGCTCGTCAATACCATGACCGAGCTGGCCGAAGAGGACCAGCTCGCCACCAATCCGGCCGAGGCATACTAGTGGCGGCGGCGCAGCCGGTTCGCTCCGGTATCGACTTTTCGGCATTTCGCGACCCCAAGCTGGCTCGCGAGCTCATCGATCGTATTCATGAGCTTGTCGGC
>CAJMNP010000303.1 GCA_905214895.1 uncultured bacterium
AACTTTGCCGTGCCGGGCTCGTTGCCAGGCACGGTTCCGCCATAGCGCAGGATATCGATATAGGGAAAGCCCACATGGCAGGCCATGGCGCACATCTTGCCGCGGTCTCGGTCAAAGTCAAAAACGTCGCCCGGCTTATGACCGTGGTGGCAGCGGCACGTCCCCAGCTGGTCCACGCAGCTCACGCGGATACGCGGCCGCTTGCCACGCGGCGCGCCGAGCGGCCCGTTCTCGCCCGCAGGCTTGACGCCGCCCTCGCCAGCATTACTCATAGTCAATCACATCCAGGCAGGCCTCGATGGGCAGGCCGGCAGACTTATCCTCCTGCGCAGCATTGCGCTCGATAAGCTCGGCCACCACGCGCATGGCATCGGCCGTGGCGCGCTGAAGCGTCCAACCGCTCATCACGCGACCCATAAGCACGGCCGAGAACGTATCGCCCGTACCCGGGAAGTACACCGGGATCAGCTCGAAGGGGATCGTGAAGTACTCCCCCGCCACATGGTCGTAACCGATAACCGCGTTCGTGCCATTGACCACGGCGCTCGTAATGACCACCGACTTGGCACCCAGCTCGCGCACGGCGTCCACAAGGGCGCGGGCCTCATCGGGCGTGATCTGTTCTGCAATAGGCGTATCGGTGAGCAGACAGGCCTCGGTGTAGTTGGGCACCGCGTAGTCTGCGCACTCCAGCAGGTGCCGCATAAGGCCAATCGTGGACTCGGGCACACCGGCATAGAGCTTGCCGTTGTCGCCCATGATGGGGTCGACGAACACCTTGGTGCCCTTTTGCGCGCGGCGGTGGCAAAAGTCCGAGATGATGCGCGTCTCTTCCTCAGTCACGATAAAGCCAGTCGAGATGGCGTCGAACTCAAAGCCGAGCTCCTCCCAGATAGCGAGGCTTTGGCGCACGTACTCGGTGGTGTCGTGGATGTAGAACTTGGGGTAGTTGAGCGTATCGGAAACGAGCGCCGTCGGCAGGTTATGGATACGGTAGCCCATGTGCGACAGCACCGGCAGCATGGCGGAAAGCGCGACTTTGCCGTAACCGCACATATCGTTGATCAGCAGCAGCTGAGTGTTCTTCATGAGGGTCTCCCTTGTTTCGGG
>CAJMNP010000304.1 GCA_905214895.1 uncultured bacterium
CGCCGCCCACGGTATAGGGAATGGCCAGCTCCTCGGCCGCATGCGCCGCCATCTCGATAGTCGTCGCACGGTTATCGCTCGTCGCGGTAATGTCCAAAAATACGACCTCGTCCGCACCCTCGCGGTCGTAGGCGCGGGCCAGCTCCACCGGGTCGCCCGCATCGCGCAAGCTCACAAAGTTGACGCCCTTGACCACACGGCCGTCCTTGACGTCCAGGCAGGGAATTACGCGCTTGGTAAGCATGGGCTACTCCTCCCCTCGGGCGGCGGCCAGCGCCTGGGCCAGCGTAAAGTTGCCCTCGTAGAGCGCACGACCGGTAATGGCGCCTTCAATCGCGCCATTACCCACCGCGGCCAGCGCGCGGATGTCGTCGAGCGTCGAGATGCCGCCCGAAGCCACGACGGGAAAGCCCGCGACCTCGGCCACATGGCGATATGCCGCCACGTCGATGCCCGTCTGCATGCCATCACGCGCGATGTCGGTATACACCAGATGCTTAAAGCCCAGCTCGGTAAGCTGCGCCACGGCATCGTCGAGCGCCACGCCCGCGCCGTCGCGCCAGCCGTTCACCTTAACCTGGCCGTCGCGTGCGGCAACGTCGGCGACCAGCAGCTCGCCAAAGCCTTGGGCTGCCACCTCAGCAAAACCCGGCTCGGTCACGAGCACGGTGCCCAGCGCAATGCGGCGAGCACCATAGCCTGCCAGCTCATCGATGCGTGCGAGTGAGCGAACGCCGCCGCCCACGTCCACGGACAGACCGTCGACGCCGCAGATGGCCTTAATCGCCGCCGAATTGGCAGCGCATATGTCCTCGTCCTCGCCAAAGGCAGCGGACAGGTCGACGACATGCACCCAGCTTGCGCCCTGCTCGGCAAACGAGCGGGCGACGGCCACGGGGTCATCGGAATATACCTTGCAGCAGTTGCGGTCGCCGCGCTCCAGGCGCACAACCTTGCCGCCGATCAGATCGATTGCGGGAAACAGGATCATCGGCCAACCTCCTCGACGATGCTGACGAAGTTCTTAAGGATACGCTGACCCAGCGCGGAGGATTTCTCGGGATGGAACTGGCAGCCCCACACGTTGCCGTGGC
>CAJMNP010000305.1 GCA_905214895.1 uncultured bacterium
CCGAGGTCGAGCGTGTTGGCGGAACGCCGATTGTCTCGGTTGGCTACCGCACGGTCGAGGCCGTTCGCGCCAACGCCGAGCAGGCCGCCGAGCTGGGCATTGCCCCGCACGACCCGCTGCTCAACCTGCGTGCCGGCTTTATCGGCCCCAATGGCGAGCCGGTTTTGATGGGTAAGCAGTACTACGTGGGATCGCGCTACGTTATGGTCATGTAAGTTACGCGGTTTTACCAAACCGCGTAACGGGCCGACGCTGCGCCCTTGGTTACGCGGTTTTACCAAACCGCGTAACGGCTCGACGCTGCAAGCCCGCCAGAGCGGCAATCTGCCTTTCAACTTCGGCGGCATGATCAGAAGATCAATGCCGCCTTGTTTCAAGGCACCTTGCTCGCTCTGACGGGCTTTCGCTGTCTGCGCCAAAACATCGGCGTTGCCGTGGTAGTCATTGGGGACGTTCTTAAACGACTAGTCATTCAAGAACGTCCCCAATGACTACCGCAGAATGAGCGTGGCCGGCAGCCGTGCGGCACCGGTCCGCGTGGCGGCGTATAATCGGCGGCAGATGATTCTGACGTTTGGAAACCATGACCGATAGCATGCAGCAGATGGCGCTCGACACGCTCGGCGCCTATTTTGGCTACACCTCGTTTCGCCCGGGACAGGATCGCATGGTCGATGCGATTCTTGTCGGTCGCGATGCGTTGGGTGTTATGCCCACAGGCGCCGGCAAGTCCATTTGCTACCAGGTGCCTGCGCTCATGCTGCCTGGTATCACCTTTGTGGTGAGCCCGTTGCTGTCGCTTATGGAGGATCAGACCCGCGCGTTGCTCGCGGCGGGTGCGCGACCCAGCTATCTCAACTCCAGTCTTACTCCGGCCCAGCAAAACACCGTGCTCAAGCGGGCGCGCGAGGGCCGCTATCAGCTTATGTATGTGGCGCCCGAGCGCCTGCTCGAGCCGCGCTTTCTGGCCTTTGCGCAGGAAGCTGCGGCCGAAGGCGGCATCGGCGTTCCGCTCGTGGCCATTGACGAGGCTCACTGCGTGAGCCAGTGGGGCCAGGATTTCCGTCCCGC
>CAJMNP010000306.1 GCA_905214895.1 uncultured bacterium
CTGCTTGCTGGTGGTCAGCCCGTCGAGAAGGGCGATCCGCTGTTCCCGCGTCTGGGCTAAGACGCCGCGCACCATATCGGCAATTTGCTGTTTAGATGTAAGGGCATGGCCGCAACGGTCCATGCCCTTTTGCTTTACGATGCAGCCAGCATGTTAAGGAGGCAACCATGACAACTTCGCCTTTGGCAAACCCCACGGCAACTAGGGAGCTGCTAGAGGAGTTTGGCCTTGCGACCAAGCATCGCCTGGGCCAAAACTTCCTGATCGACAACCATGTGATCGAACGTATCTGTGAGCTCGCTGAGCTTGCGGGCGATGAGCGCGTACTCGAGGTGGGTCCGGGTTGCGGCACGTTGACACTTGCGCTGCTGCAGGAGGCGGCGTGCGTTACGTCGATTGAGGCCGATCCCGAGCTTGAGCCGGTGCTTGACGCCCATGCCGCCGACTACGCCAACTTCCGCTTTATCATGGGCGATGCGCTCAAGGTGACGCCGGGGCAGATTGAGCAGGCTGCGGGCGGTGAACCCACGGTGTTTGTCGCGAATCTGCCTTATAACGTGGCGGCGACAATCATCCTTCAGTTCTTCCAGACGATGCCAGCGCTTAAGCGCGCTGTCGTCATGGTGCAAAAGGAAGTTGCAGATCGTATTGCCGCAACGCCGGGCAACAAGACCTATGGCGGCTACACGGCAAAGCTCGGCCTGTATGCGCAGGTGACGGGGCGCTTTGAGGTGCCGCCGCGCTGCTTTATGCCGGCGCCGCATGTGGATTCTGCCGTAGTGCGCATCGATCGCGTTGACGGCGTGGTACTCGAGGGCCTCGACCGCGAGTTTGTGGCCCGTGTGATCGACGCCGCGTTTGCCCTGCGTCGCAAGACCATCCGCAATTCCATGAGCGCCAACGGCTTTGCCAAGGACGTGCTCGATGCGGCCTTTGAGGCTTGCGGTATCGCGCCCACCACGCGAGCCGAGACGCTCGATGTTGCCGACTTTGTCCGTCTGGCCCAGGAGCTCATCCATGATGCCTAATGCCGAACGCGTGACGTTTACCAAGAAAAAGAA
>CAJMNP010000307.1 GCA_905214895.1 uncultured bacterium
GAGCAGGCCGTCAGCACCTTCAGGCTCGACAGCGGCCTTGCTGCCGGTCATGCCGTCGATATCCCCTGTTGGAGCGCCCTTGTAGACGCTTCGTATAAGCTGGGCGACCGCACGCTCTATCTGCGCATGCCCAATTTCCACGGCGCCGATGTGCAGGCCCTGCAGCGCGCTCTCAACGTTTTGGGCTTTGCCTGTGGTGAAGACGACGGCTACTTTGGTCCGCATACCGAGGCCGCCCTGCAGCAGTTCCAGGAAAATGTCGGCCTGTTTGCCGACGGCATGGCCTTCCAGGACACCTACGCCTACATCAACCGCCTGCACCATGTGTGGGAGGGCAAGCCCTCGGTCACCGAAGCCGAGTCCCGCATCGGTTTTGCTCGCGCCGCCAACGTGCTCGAGCGCTTCCAGATTGCCGTTATCGGCGAGGACCCCATCGCACGCAGTGTTGCGTCGCGCATGTGGAATATCGCCACGGCAACGACCGACAACAGCGGCATGATGCTCTGCGACTCCGAGGTCCCAACCGACGTTGACCTGGTGCTCGAGATTGCAAGCGACGAGCTGCCCGCCGACGCCGCACCGCGCGCCACGATTGCCCTCGCCGAGTGCCACAACCTGGCCCAGCGCATCCGCACTGCCAATGTCGCCGCGCAGCAGAAGCCGGCTCGCATTCGCATTGAGCTCACGGGCATGACGCGCTACAACGGCACCTTCACGGCCAGCGACGCGCAGACACTCGCCGTACGCCTGCTCGATGGCGTTTGCGATGCCCTTGCAGATTAGGTAAACTAAACGAGTTGCTTTTGGGCAACACCACACATTGGGACGTAGTTCAACGGTAGAACTCCGGTTTTTGGTGCCGGCTGTTGGGGGTTCGAATCCCTCCGTCCCAGCCAAGGTAACTGAGCGCCCTGGGCTTTCATCAGCCCGGGGCGCTTTCTTGTGGACAAGCGGAGGGATTCGAACCCGCAAGGGTGCGGAGCTGAGGAAACGCGAAACGTTTTCCAGCGCAGCACGCAAGGAGCGAAGCGACGCAGCGGGGCGCGGCCGCCGA
>CAJMNP010000308.1 GCA_905214895.1 uncultured bacterium
ACGTTGGTGACCTCGTTGAACGGCTTGGTGTACTGGTTGGCATAGGACAGGAAAATCTGCACGCCGCCCACCGTAAGCGCCGCCGGCACGCCCGTGATCACGCCCACACAGCCGATCACAGCGACCACGGCATAGATGATGTTGTTGATAAAGCGCGTGCCGGGGTTGGAGAGCGAGCCCATAAACTGCGCGCGCTCGCCCGCGGTGTAAAGCTCGGCATTGAGGGCATCGAAGCGCGCTTGGGCATTCGGGCCGTAGGCAAACGCATCAACCAGCTTTTGCTCGCCCACATACTCCTCGATATGACCGCCCAGTTGACCCTGAATACGCTGCTGGGCCGTAAAGCTTTTATTAGAAAGCTTGGCGATGGCGCCGGCTGCAAAAATGGAAAGCGGCGTGACGAGCACCACCACAAGCGTCATGGTCAGGTTAATGGAGAGCATAAACGCGAGCGTGCCAACGATGGTGATGACGCCGGTAAAGAGCTGGGTAAAGCCCTGTAGCAGACCGTCGCCCACCTGGTCGACGTCGTTGACCACGCGGCTCATAAGGTCGCCGTGGGCATGGCTGTCGATAAAGCTGAGCGGCATGCGGCTGAGCTTGTCGCTCGCCTCCACACGCATGTCGCGCACCGTCTCATAGGACAGGCGGTTGACGCAATAGCCCTGCAGCCACTGGAAGGCCGCGGCACCTACGACGACAATCGCGAGCTTGGTAACGAGCGGCAGCAGCGCGTCGAAGTCCACTCGACCCGCCGCGACGATGAGGTCGATGCCCTCGCCGATGAGAATAGGTGTGTAGAGCTGCAAAATCACGGAGATGGCGGCGCTCACAAACGACGCCGTAAACGAAATACGGTGCGGACGGACGTAGCCCATCAGGCGGCGGGTCACCGCGCCCACGGGATAGCGCTCGGGATCGCCGGGCTGGCGCGGACCGTCTCCCAGGTCGTTGAGGCTATCGTTGCCGGACACGTTGGCCGTCATCGTGGCGACCGAACCGGAAGAAGTGTACGGATTCATTTAGCAGCCCTCCTTTGCGC
>CAJMNP010000309.1 GCA_905214895.1 uncultured bacterium
GCCGCCGTCGAGCTCAAGAACATCATTTCCGAGCACCTGAAGGAGCGCGGCTGCGAGGTCGTGAACTTTGGCACCGACACCTCCGAGAGCTTCGACTACCCCATCGCCGGTTACAAGGTGGGCAAGGCAGTTGCCAACGGCGACGTCGACCTGGGTATCCTGATCTGTGGCACCGGCGTCGGCATCAGCCTGGCTGCCAACAAGGTCGAGGGCGTACGCGCCGTCGTGTGCTCCGAGCCCTTCAGCGCCAAGCTCTCCCGCATGCACAACAACACCAACGTGCTGGCCTTTGGCGCCCGTGTCGTGGGCTCCGAGCTCGCCAAGATGATTGTCGACGAGTGGCTCGACGCCGAGTTTGAGGGCGGCCGCCACGAGCGTCGCGTCAATCTCCTCAACGAGATCGACCAGACGCGCGGCCTCAAGGTCGTCGACGAGGCTTAAAGCCTTACAACGCCATACGCTAACGCCAGCCCCCGCCCGGAACACACTCCGGACGGGGGCTCTTTAGTAGATTTTGAGGCATGTCTCAAAAAACCCACTGGAATAAAAGAGGCGCCGCGGATGGAATTCCGCGGCGCCCAAGCCACACGCTAACAGCTTTAAGGAGTCAAAGCTGGTTTAGCCAAAGAAGCGCTTGATCTCGATCTCGGCGTTCTCCAGGCAGTCGGAGCCGTGGATCACGTTGGCGTTGACATCGACAGCGAAGTCGCCGCGGATGGTGCCGGGGGCAGCATCAAGCGGGTTGGTAGCGCCCATAAGGGTGCGCATCTTGGAGACAGCGGAAAGACCGGAAACGACCATCTTGACGACCGGACCGCTCGTCATAAAGTCGCAGAGACCGCCAAAGAAAGGCTTGTCGGCCAGATGAGCGTAGTGCTCCTCGACGGTGGCGCGCTCAAGCGTGGTCATCTCCATGCGCTCAATGACAAGGCCGCTGCGCTCAATGCGAGCAACAATCTCGCCGATCTTGCGATCGCGCACGGCGTCGGGCTTAATCATGATGAAGGTCTTCTCGATAGCCATAAGGTAGCCTTTCA
>CAJMNP010000310.1 GCA_905214895.1 uncultured bacterium
GGGGTGAGCGAGCTGGCCAGACGATAGTACTTGCCGATCATCTCGTCGGGGATGGACATGGTCTTGCCGAACATATCCTTGGGGGCGTCGGTCAGGCCGATGTAGTTGCCATAGGACTTGGACATCTTACGAACGCCATCGGTGCCCTCGAGCAGCGGCATGGTGAGCGCGATCTGGGGCTCCATGCCCATCTTCTCCATGAGCTCGCGGCCGGCGAGCAGGTTGAAGAGCTGATCGGTGCCGCCCATCTCCACGTCGGCCTTGATCTGAACGGAGTCGAAGGCCTGCATCACGGGATACAGGAACTCATGCAGGGCGATCGGCGTCTGAGACTGGTAGCGCTTGGTAAAGTCGTCGCGCTCAAGGATGCGGGCAACGGTGAACTTGGAGCACACCTGTAGCAGGCCGGCCAGATCCATCGACAGAATCCAGTCGCCGTTGTGCACGATGGTGGTCTTCTCGGGATCCAGGATCTTCATGGCCTGGCTCACGTAGGTCTCGGCGTTGGCCTCGATTTGCTCCTGCGAAAGCTGCGGGCGGGTGGAGTTCTTGCCCGAAGGATCGCCGATCAGTGCGGTGCCGTTACCGATAATGAGGGTGACGTTGTGGCCCAGGTCCTGGAACTGACGCATCTTGCGCAGGGGCACGGCATGGCCCAGGTGCAGGTCGGGGCTGGTGGGATCGACGCCGAGCTTGATGTTGAGGGGCTCGCCCTTCTCAAGCTTTTTGCGAAGGTCGGCCTCGGGGACGATCTGCGCTGCGCCCGAGGTGATGATACGCATTTGCTCGTCGACAGACAGCATTGGGTATCCTCCTTTTGCTATAGCACCCTCACCGGATACGGCGGTGCTCGAAGTTCATAAACCCACTAATAATAACCAAAACGGCGCGGCCGAACACCTACGACAGGAAAATCCTCGTCCTGCCGCACACGTCGATAACGACCGGCAAACGCGTGCCGTCACGTTCGACCAAAAAGCGCGCCTGCTGACGGCGCGAGCAGTCACGGCAACGGACCTGCCCCGT
>CAJMNP010000311.1 GCA_905214895.1 uncultured bacterium
AGAGCCTGATGTGTGGAAATGTACATATCAACCCATCGAATAAGGTTAGGCCCGAAAAACACGGGTAGGATAACGGCATTGTCTTACAACTATACTCGGTTAGTCACAGAACGGGAACGTAAGTATGCGCTGCCTTATCATCCACAACCCGGCATCGGGCCCCAGCTCAGATGAAATCTACGCATTCACGCACGCCCTCGCGCAGGGCGGCGACGAGGTCGTGATGCGTTTTATCGGCGATGGCATGGAACCCGAGGACGCCGTGGCAGACGTGCGCGAGTTTGATCGCGTGGTGATTTCGGGCGGCGACGGCACCGTCTCCAACGTGCTCGACCAGATGCGCGGATGCGGCGTCCCCACGCTCGTCTTCCCCTCCGGCACGGCCTGCCTGTTCTTCAACAACATCGGCAATGCCCCTGAGGCGGCGGCGCTTGCCAAGGCTTGCCGCGCCGGTCGCACGGTCAAAGTGGACATGGGCGAGCTCTTTTGGCTCGACGAGAACGGCAACGAGAAGCGCCACGGCTTTATCATCATCGCCGGCTCGGGCTTCGACGCCGAGATCATGATGAAGGCCGCTCCCACCAAAAACGACATCGGCGAGATCGCCTACTTCCTCTCCGCTCTCGCCACGCCCAACCCCACGGTGGCGCACTATACGATTGAGCATGACGGCATTGTCGAGGAGCTCGACGGCATCTGCTGCATGGCCGGCAACACCTCGGTCATCCAAAACGACATCAACCTGTTCCCCGACTGCCGCATGAACGATGGCATGGTCGACATTGCGGTCATAGAACCCGTGCGCACCGTGCAGCTGCTGCCTACTGTGATCACCGCTGCGCTTGACCCCGCCGGCAAGGTACTCGGGCGCCCGCAGTTCAAGATCATCCAGACCAAGGAAGCCAAGATCACCTGCACCCCGTCGCTGGGCATGCAGTTCGATGGCGAGATTATCTCCAGCAATTCGGGCGTCTTTGGAGCCCGCGCGCTTCCGCAATGCCTCGACCTCATCGTCGACGAATTCTC
>CAJMNP010000312.1 GCA_905214895.1 uncultured bacterium
ATCTTGATCCAGCCCGTCATGCCCAGACCGCCCGTATAGGACAGGCCCGGAATCTTGGGCGAGAAGATCACAATAAGGTCAATGACGAGCAGCGCCGTCGAGAAATTGGAAATGCCACGCAGGTCGGTGCGCCAGACGAGCACCGCCAGCACCGCGCCAATGCCAATGCCCAGTAGGTGGCGCGAGAACGAGGCATCGGCCTTAAACTGCGAGGCCGACCAAATAATGATGGCGCCATAGGCAACGAGCGCGACGGTAGCCAGCAGCACACCGATGTGTACCTTCTGGCGGAACGTGCCGCGCGAGGCCGAGAGCTGCTTGTTAACGCGGTCCAGGCTGCTGCGGGAGCCGGTCTTAGTTGAGCGGAACAGGTCCGCCGGCGAAAAGTCCATCGCAACCTCCTATCGAACCGAAGAATCGCCCGAGGCCGAAGAGGTATCGGGCTCGTCATAAATCGCACCGAGTACGTCACGCACGACATGCATCGCCGTGTCCGATCCGCCACCGCCCTGTTCCAAGATGGTGGCAATCACGTACTTGGGATCGTCAGCAGGGGCATATGCGCAGAACCACGCGTATTCGTCCTCGCCGCTTTTCTCTCCCGTGCCCGACTTGCCGTATACCTGCGGCGTCAGGGTGCCAAAGTGTGCCGCCAGGGACGTCGATGCCGTATAAATCACGTCGTGCATGCCGTTGCGAACAAGAGCCAAATCCGAATCGCTGTTGATCTTGGCCTCCAGGCGCTTCTTCTTGCCCTTGCCGTTGTACTTATAGGCATCACCGTCGCCATCGCGCGACACGGCAGACAAAAACACGTGAGGCACGTACTGTTTGCCGCCGTTGGCAAGACCCATATAGGCGCACGCCATCTGCAGGGGCGTCACCAGGATGTCGCCCTGGCCGATAGCGATGTTCGTCATATCGCCAGCGTTCCACTTGCGGTCCTCGGCAGAGGCATCGGTAAAGTACGACTCTTTCCACTCGGCGTCGGGAATACGGCCCGCGCCCTCACTCGGCA
>CAJMNP010000313.1 GCA_905214895.1 uncultured bacterium
TTTATGGATCTGTGCCGCCCCGTGTCGTTCCGGGCGGCGTCGTACAGATTTGCCCGGCCTGCGTAAACCGCGCAGCCAGACATGGCGTTCTATCTTATCGCACCTGTGTCGATGTGCCGCGGAAAAGTAGCTCCTGCCCAAAGACTTGACGGAGACGAAACAATTGGCGCACCGCAGTCGTCACCGAGGCACGCCGCGTGCGACAATGTGCCCCAATACAACCGCGCTCGGAAAGGCCCAACATGACTGCACGCCTCATCGTTATGGATATCGACTCCACCCTCATCAATCAGGAGGTTATCGATCTTTTGGGCGAAGAGGCAGGCGCGGGCGAGCAGGTAGCACAAATTACCGAGCGTGCGATGCGCGGCGAACTCGATTTTAAGCAGGCACTCGAGGAGCGCGTGGGGCTGCTTGCCGGCTTGGACGAGAGCGTGTTCGAGCGCACCTTTGAGCGCGTGACGTTTACTCCCGGCGCGCTGGAGCTTGTGCGCTCGGCGCGCAGCAAGGGCTGGAAGGTCGGCGTGGTGAGCGGCGGCTTCCACGAGGTCGCCGATAAGATCGTAGCCGCCGCGGGCATCGACTTTTGCCTGGCCAATCGTCTGGAGGTCGTGGACGGCAAGCTCACGGGTAAGCTGGCGGCAGACATCGTGACCAAGGAGTCCAAGCTTATCCAGCTGCTGGACTGGGCAGTTGAGTGCGGTGTCGATATGGCCCATACCGTCGCGATCGGCGACGGCGCCAACGACATCCCCATGATCCAGGCCGCAGGCACGGGCATCGCGTTTTGCGCCAAGCCCAAGACGCGCGAGGCCGCCCCGTTTACCATCGACGAGCGCAACCTGATGCTCGCCATGGACATCATCCTGCGCGACTAGTCGATCCGTCCAACAATTGGATCAGTCTGTCCTATAGTTTCCGAACAATTTTGTCTTAGTGTTCGGAAATATACCCTTTGAGTGCTAGACTTTGCGCCGTCGAAGGGAACATATATGGATAAGCG
>CAJMNP010000314.1 GCA_905214895.1 uncultured bacterium
AGGCCGGCGTGAGCGTGCGCATGATTTCGCAGAGCTGCGACGAGATCAACATCATTATCGGTGTCGAGGAGAAGGACTTCGACCTGGCGATTCGGACCATTTACCGTGCCTTCTCCGATGAGAACGGCATTGTGAAGGTCTCCGACCTGGAGGCTTCCGCGCCGGTCGATCCCGCCCTGGCCGCACTCCACAAGTAGTTTCCGTCCCGGTAGATTTTTAGGATGTCCCAAAAATCTACTGCTGGGCGTTTCGTTTCGATTTCGTTTCGACGGGGCGGGTTTTGTATCCGCCCCGTTCTTGTATAAACTGGGCAAGAATATCCTGCCTGCTTGGCGTGCGGGCGATAGCCACAACCTTTAAAGGGGGAAGCATGAAACAGTACACGGTTGCTATTTTGGGCGCGACGGGAGCCGTGGGCACCCAGATGCTCGAGTGCCTCAACGAGCAGGAGTTTCCGGTCGGTAAGCTCAAGCTGCTGGCGAGCGCGCGCTCTGCGGGCAAGACCGTTGAGTTCCGCGGCGAGCAGGTTGTGATCGAAGAGGCTTGCCCCGAGGCCTTTGAGGGCTGCGACATCGTACTCGGCGCTGCCGGCGACGATATCGCCAAGGAGCTGCTGCCCGAGGCCGTCAAGCGCGGCGCCGTCGTGGTCGACAACAGCCACGCCTTCCGCATGGATCCCGAAGTGCCGCTGGTTGTGCCTGAGATCAATGCCGACGATATCAAGTGGCATCACGGCCTTATCGCCAATCCCAACTGCGCGACCATCATCGGCCTGGTTCCTACGTGGCCGCTGCATCAGCTCGCCGGCGTGAAGCGCATGATCGTCTCGACGTATCAGGCTGCTTCGGGTGCCGGCGCTCCCGGCATGGCCGAGCTCGAGGCTCAGCTGGCCGCCTTGGGCCGTGGCGAGGAGATTCCCGAGCCGCGCGCATTTTCCGCCCAGCTCGCGAGCAACCTGATTCCGCAGATTGGCGGCGTCAAGGAGGAGGGCTTTACCTCCG